>NZ_BAAGIR010000155.1:0-3992 GCF_054658155.1 Alkalibacterium sp. m-11 | reverse complement strand
AAAATTCTGGAAAAAGTCATCCGCTGCGCCAGCATTTGACTTTTTTGTAAATTTTGATGAGAACTACTTGTGATTTAGTTAACAAATATGAAATTCGGTAAGAATATAATTTTATGCAACACTAGTGGTCACAATTATATTTTAGTAATGAAGTACCAGTTTCTAATATCACGAATAATTTTTACAATATTTCCGATAGTGATGTATTAAAATCAATTTTTTATAAAGATCAAAAAACTGGTCAAGTGGTTAAACTTTCTAATAACCAAAGAGATGATAAAAACAATATAAATTTTCAAAAAGTAATTAGATACACTAAAAAATCTCAATTATCGAGAATACTAAGAGAAACAGCATGGCAAATTGCCTCCTGGAATAATGATGAATTGAATCAATGGTTAGAAGCTGTAAACCCAGAATTATTGTTTTTTGTAGCAGGAGATAGTTTGTTCGCCTATCAAATTGCGCAATATATCCAACAGAAATTTTCTACCAAAATGATTGTTTATATAACTGACGATTATATATTAAAACGACAAACTCTAAATCCATTTTGGTGGACTAGACGAAATAAATTAATTAAAAAAATGAGAACGGTAATTAATGATGCAGACTTACTTATAACTATTTCACCTAAGATGCAAGAAGTTTACTCTAGAATATTCAATAAAAAAAGTTTTGTTGCGGCTAATATAAGTGAATCTATGAAAACTAGAGAAGAAAAGAAAACCTCAAGTTATCGTTTTGTGTATACGGGGGGGTTACATTTAAACCGAGATAAAATACTATTAAAAATTGGAGAAGCTATTGAAGAAATCAATGAAAATTTTGAAGAGAATATTGAGTTTTATATATACTCAAATAATAATCCTACTCCAGGTTTTATACGTAGAATAGAAAAATTAGAATGCACAATATTTGGTGGCTCATTAAACCCTGTTGAATTAAAGACAGCCTTGAATAATGCGGACTCCCCTATATTTGTAGAGTCCTTTGATAAAAAGTCTATAGAAGCTACACGGCTTTCCTTATCTACTAAAATACCTGAGTATCTGTCACTTGGAAAACCAATTATAGCTATTGGACCAGATAATATATCCTCAATGAACTATCTAAGTAAAGTAGCTTTCTGTATAAATAGTAGTAACAATATAAAAGATGGTATTACTAATTTTATGTTTAAAAGAGATAAAGGTAGTTATGGAAAAAAAGCAATAAAATTATATAATAGTAAGCATAATAAAGAAGCAATTTTATCAGCTTTTAACGAGGAAGTCGATAAGATAGTTAAAGGAAAATAAATATCTTTAATATTTTTGGAGGGGAATATGGTTAAGAATTTAGAATATATACAGTTAGAAAGTAACCAGATAAAAACAAGTAAGAGAGAAAAAATAATGTTTTTCTTAGTTTTATTAGATATTTTATTTTTTCCATATATTACTCCATTGTATTCCAGTCTGTCTATGTGGGTACTAATCTTTTGGCTCCCTTTAAACTTAAATAAGTTAAGTAAAACTAAAGAAGTGAAGATGTTTTTCTTTGCTTTAATATTTATTCTTGCTAGTACTATCTATTCATTTCGATTTTCTCAGTCTATTATTACTGCTAATATAACTAATACAGTAATTTTAATCTATGGTTTTCTGTACTACTTTTTCTTTAGGTTAAATTTTCAAAAATATGAAGTGAATATTTCATCGTTTTTAATCGGATATTTAGTATTAAATGCTATTTTAGGGTTAGTTTATTATTTAAGTCCACAAATGTACTTTAATATGAGGTCTTTTTGGACAATGAGTGGTAATACAATTGAAGTAGGATCCAGTTTATCAATTTATAGATTTACAGGAATTCTAAGTGATCCAAATAATTTTGCAGTCATAATTAATGCAATAACCTATTTTTTGATATTTAATACAGATACCAAAGTTAATCGTAAATTTATTATTGTCTTTCTGACTGGTTTTTTAACAGTTATCTCAATGAGTACTACAGGCTTAATAATGTTTGCGTTACTAATAAGCTTCGCTGTTATTACTAAATTATCCAAAGTATTCTTAACACGAAAAATTAAGAAAAAAAATTTGTTATTTGGAATGGTTATTATTAGTTTATTGCCTTTCTTCCTATTATTAATAAATGAATTTTTCTCATCAGAGATTGCAGTAATCGCTATTAATAGATCGGAAAGTAATTCGGCTGATTCAAGAATAATGATATGGCAAAACTTATTATCGAGTAAAAATATGCTAAATCATTTAGTATTAGGAGATGGCGGGAACGTTATCATTAATAATCGAATATTCCGACCTCATAATGGGCATTTTCATTTAATTTATAGCTACGGTATTATAACTTACTTTATCTTTATGTATACTTTCTTCCGGATTCGTGGTAATTTAAGTTTTTCATCCTTAAAAAAGTATTTATTCTTAGTACCAATATTTTTAGGTTTTACAGTTAACGTAGGTATTTATGAGAATAGGTTTATTAATATTATGGGACTACTAGTGGCAGCATATGCTACTAGCAAAGAAAAATAAATTAAAAATTAAAAGGAAGTATATAATGAATAAGAATGTCATTGTCGTTGTTGCATACAATAGACCTCGCTCATTAGAAAGAATACTAAATATATTAAGTAAATCATATTACTCAGAAAATGTAGACTTAATAATTAGCATAGACCGGAGTGAAATTTATACTCAGCTCAAAGACATAGGAGATAATTTTAATTGGGCGTATGGTGATAAAAATGTAATAGTACGAGAAAAAAGGTTGGGCTTGAGAAAACATATTTTGGCATGTGGAGATTTAGTGGCGAATTATAAGGGTTTAATAATGTTTGAAGACGATATTGTACCTTCAAAATATTTCTACCATTATTCAAGATTAGCATTAGATTTTTATCAAGATGATAAAAATATTGGAGGTATATCACTGTATTCTCCAGATATTAATGAAATGGTAGAAAAACCATTTATACCATTGAAAAATGAATATAGTGTTTTTTTTATGCAAAGTGCGTCTTCGTGGGGGCAGGCATGGACAAAGGACATGTGGTTAAATTTTAGAGAATGGTACAATAAAAATAACAAACCTCTTAAAAGCCAAGGGGATATGCCTGAAAAAATATATAGTTGGCCCGAAACTTCTTGGAAAAAATACTATATGAAATATCTAGTGGTTAATAATAAATATTTTGTATATCCCTTTGATTCATTATCAACTAATTTCAATGATGTTGGTCAGCATGCAAAATTTGAATCGGCAATGTATCAAGTACCTTTAGTTACCTCTAAATTGTATTATAATTTTCCGAATTTTGTTAATGGAGTTAAATATGATTCTTTCTATGAAAATCAGGATTTAGAAATATTGTTGGAAGGAGAATATTTAAAATCTGAAATTTGTGTAGACATATACGGAACTAAAAAATACTTTAATAAATATCAGTATTTGCTTACGACGAATAGCTATAACCTTGCTTTGGCACACCAGTATGGATTATCATATAAACCACATGAATTAAATATATTAATGGATAATCCTGGAAATGAAATTAAACTCTATAAATTACAAGATGATAAAAAACTTAATGATAGCAAACTTAAACAGAGTCCTAGTTTTGAAACAATAATTTATTATTCTAATTTAAATTGGAAAGATGCTTTGTATATCGGAATAAAAGGTTTTTCAAAAACATTTAAACGTAAATTGAAAGAAATGGTCAATTTTAAATAAACTTCTATAGTAAATAAGTATCTCAAATTAATCCTTCAAAGAGTTTATACTTAGTTAACAAATAATATATTGATAGCAACAATCTACAATAACATGAGCCAAAATTAAATAACGAGAGTTTAACGTAATTCCGAAAGAAGTCTCCCACTTCTAAGCGTATGGGTGCGAAGCACCAGTGAAAGTGGGAGATGAATTTCGGTCAAGCGATAGCTATGTGTAAAATAGTTGTCGGAAAGTAAAATAGT
>NZ_BAAGIR010000154.1:0-4041 GCF_054658155.1 Alkalibacterium sp. m-11 | reverse complement strand
CTTGGAAGTAGTTTGGTTGGTACCTACTATTTTGAACGAGATTTAGGGGAGGGGCAAGTGTTTTTTTGCTTTTCCTTGATATAACAACCATTGTAAGCAATTATTAAAAGAAAGTATTGACACTAACAATTAATTTAATGGAGGGATAGTTATGAAAATTGTTGCAATAACTTCTTGCTCGACCGGAATTGCTCATACATTTATGGCGGCAGAAAGTTTAGAGATGGCGGCTAAAGAATCAGGTGTTGAAATCAAAGTAGAAACACAAGGATCAATTGGAACGGAAAATGCATTAACTAAAGGTGAAATTCAAGAGGCAGATGCTGTAATCATTGCAGCCAGTACAACAGTAAATAAAGACAGATTTATTGGGAAAAAATTACTAGAAGTAGATGTCAATGAAGCCATTAATGATCCGAAAGATTTAATTGAAAGAGCATCTCGTGCACCTCTTTACAAAAACAAGGAAATTGAAGGCGGTATAGGCGAAGAAACAGTACAAGGAAAAGGGATTTACAGTCATCTAATGACAGGAGTTTCCTATATGATTCCTTTTGTTGTTGCTGGAGGTGTTCTTATAGCCCTAGCTTTTGCTGTTGGTGGGATTAATGCAGAAGGCGAATTAGCAGCAGCCATTAATGAGCTCGGTGGAGTAGCAATGGGATTAATGTTGCCAGTCTTAGGTGGGTATGTTGCTTTCTCAATTGCGGATAGACCAGGATTAGTACCTGGTATGGTAGCTGGTATGTTATCTGCGGATATCCAAGCAGGTTTTATAGGGGCCTTGTTAGGTGGTTTCTTAGCTGGTTATACAATTAGAGGGTTAAGAAAAATTATTAAATTACCTCCGAGTTTCTCCGGAATTATACCAGTTTTAATTTTACCAGTGCTCTCGGTTTTATCTGTCGGTTTAGTTATGAAGTTTGTCGTTGGTATTCCTCTTATAGCACTGAATAACGGCTTAATCAATTGGTTAAATGGATTAAGTGGGATGAACTCAATTCTACTTGGGTTAATTCTCGGAGGTATGATGGCAATTGATTTAGCTGGACCAATTGGAAAAGCGGCATATTTCTTTGGTGTAGCTTCATTAACTAGTTTATCAGGAAACGATACGAGCCAAATAATGGCAGCAGTTATGGCAGCAGGAATGGTTCCACCATTAGCGATGGCACTCTCATCAACGTTACTAGGTAAAAAATATTACTCAAAACAAGAGAAAGAAGCAGGGAAATCGGCGTGGGTATTGGGACTTTCGTTTATTTCAGAAGGAGCAATTCCTTTTGCGGCAGCAGACCCTGTCAGAGTCCTACTATCAGTAACTGTAGGTTCGGCAATAACAGGTGCATTATCTATGTTATTTAACTGTGGGATTGCGGTTCCACACGGAGGAATGTTTATATTCCTCATACCTGGAGCAGTATCTAATTTATTATTGTATATCATTGCTTTAGCAGTAGGAACGTTAGTATCTGGACTTTTAATTACTTTCTTAAAAAAAGGTCGAGTAGAAAATGTAGAAGAGGGATTGGCATAATATGAGTAAAAATATTAAATTTGCATTAATTGGTACGGGTCGAGCTGGATTAATCCATGGACGCAATTTTGCTAATAAAGTAAACAATGCAGAATTAATTGCTTTATGCGATCCAGTTGTAGAATCGTTAGAAAATGCTCAGAAAGAACTAAACTGTAAATATACTTATACAGACTATAAAGAACTCATGAAAAATCCAGAGATTGATGCGGTTATTATTGCCACTCCAACTTTCTACCATAAAGAAATAGCAGTGGAGGCAGCTAATGAAAAAAAGCATATTCTTTGTGAGAAGCCTCTAGCTATGGATGAACAAGAATGTATCGATATCATTAATGCAACTGAAAAAAATAATGTAAAACTTCAAGTTGGATTTATGCGTCGTTTTGATCCGAGTTTTATCGAAGCTAGAAAAGCGATTGAAGATGGAATCATTGGTGAAGTTACCTTAGTAAAATCTTTAACTCATGGTCCGAGTTCACCTAAAGAATGGATGTTTGATATTAGTCAAAGTAATGGGCCAATTGGTGAGGTAAACAGCCATGATTTGGATACACTACGTTGGTTAACAGGTAGTGAAATTTCGAGTATTTATTCAATTGGTGGTAATTTTAGGTCACCTGAAGTAAAAGAAAAATATCCGGATTTTTATGATACTGTGGCTATGAATATTGAGTTTGAAGATGGAAAGCTTGGCATCATAGATGGTGCTCAATATGTTCAATACGGCTATGATGCTCGGGCAGAAATATTAGGGACAAAGGGCAGCATTTTAATTGGATCCCAATCCAAACATGAAATTAAAATAGCTACTGCAGATGGAAAAGTTTCTCAACCAACCATGCATAGTTGGACCTATTTATTCAGAGATGCTTATCAAGCAGAAGCTCAATCTTTTGTGGATAGTATCATAAATAATACTGAACCATTAGCGACAGGACATGATGGTTTAATGTCAGTCAGGTTAGTAAATGCAGGACTAAAGTCATTACTAGAAAATAAAGTTATAAAGGTGGATGAATAAAAGATGAAAGCAGTCCAGTTATTTGGAAAAAATCACTTAGAAGTTGTCGAAGTAGAAAAGCGTACAATTAAGAATGATGAAATACTCATACAAGTGAAAGCAGCTTCGATTTGTGGAACAGATGTCAGAATGTATAAAAATGGTTATGAAGGTGTGGACTTAGAAAATCCATTAACTTTAGGACATGAAGTTTCTGGTGATATTGTTGAAATTGGTTCTAGAGTTACTCACTATAATATTGGGACGCGAGTTGCTATTGCTCCAAATATGGGATGTGGAGTATGTGATTTATGCGTGAGCGGGCAGACCCATTTGTGTGCAGAATATGAAGCATTAGGAATCAATTTGCCAGGAGGATTTGCAGAATATGTCGTCATTCCTGAAAAAGCGATTCGTCAAGGAAATGTTTCAATTATTCCAGATAATTTATCTTATGAAGAAGCTGCTCTAATCGAACCTTTTAGCTGCGTTTACAATGGGCAAGAAATAGCTGGTAATTATGCTGGAGATAAAGTATTAATTATCGGAGCGGGTCCAATTGGTATCATGCATGCTATGTTAGCTTTAAGCAGGGGCGCTGGATTAGTAATCATGAATGATTTATCTACAGATAGACTTAATGATGCTAAGAAAATAGTACCAGAGATTGTTACATTAGAAAGTTATGAATTGGCGGATAAAGTCAAGTTACTCACCAATGGTAAAGGCATTGATTTATCAATTATTGCAGCTCCATCAGCTCAAGCTCAAAAAGAAAGTTTTGAGTATATGGCAATGAATGGTAGATGTCTTTTCTTTGGGGGATTACCTAAAGACAGAGAAGAAGTATCTTTAAATACAAATATTTTACACTATAAGCAATTGAGAGTATTTGGATGTACTAGAGCAAGCTTAAGTGGGTATCGAACATCTGTAGAATTAGTGGCTAGTGGCAGAGTACCTTTAAAAGAATTAATTACAAATCGATACTCAATAGATGATTTCAAATTAGCCTTACACAATGCTACAGAGGGTATCGGATTAAAAAACATGATTACATTCGGGAATTGATCAAATAGTAATGTGTAAGATATACAGTTTAATATATTAAAGTATTTTTTTGATTGCAAATAATGCTCCTATAAGATCATAAGGAAATGATTTCTTGAGCTTTGATATGCTCTCCCCTAAAGTAAACGCTTGAAAAAGTAAACTACTTTAGGGGATTTTTGTATAAAATAAACTGAGAGAGAAACAAGATAATGAAAAGGCAATAAGTCGAGATTAAGTAGAGGGTTACCATGTAATAATTCGACTTACTGAGTATTGCGGCGATTCTTACCAGCGTTGAGGTGCTTTTTACCACCAGTTGCGTGTAGAAAAGCATTCTATACCGATAAAAAAGAGGCGGAAAAAGGCAATGTGATCCAGCAGACGTGAATACACTGCTGGATCACATTGCTTTTTTTCTTGTCAAATGTCTCCAGCAAAGGTAAAATAA
>NZ_BAAGIR010000153.1:0-4066 GCF_054658155.1 Alkalibacterium sp. m-11 | reverse complement strand
AGTCCAATGGGACAACTGAAGAAAATGTTTGGGTAATGAAACACACAGAATGAGCCATTTTAATATTAAAATTGAAGAGTTACCATCTCTAGAAAAAAAGTTTCCGCCAAAGTCTTGACACATACCTTAAATTATATGAAATGACTTTTATTATTTAATCTGGTAACATAATACAGTAGCTGATTGATTTAATATTGAGTTATAGAATTGAGGAAGACAGATGATTGCTGGTATCGGACTGGATATAGTCGATATTGAACGGATCAATAAAGCGTACATAAAAAGACCATCCTTTGCTGATCGAGTTCTGACAACTAATGAACTGGAGTATTTTCATTCATTAAAAGGAACAAGAAAGATAGAATTTTTAGCCGGCCGATTTTCAGCAAAAGAAGCGTACTCTAAGGCCTTGGGAACAGGTATCGGTAAGCTGACTTTTCGTGATGTTGAAATCCTGCCAGATGATCAGGGAAAACCTATGATCACCGTATGTCCTTTCCCTGGAAAGGCCTGGGTATCGATTTCTCATACAGGAACGATCGCAGTAGCACAGGTTATTTTAGAAGACAAATAACAAACGTTCTTGTTGAGCGGTTTTTTGAGTCAAAGAAGTGTCACAAAGAGTGGTTCAATTTGTTCGCCTTTCATGATAAACTAGCAGACAAGGAATGAGATTCTACATTTCTTTTGGCTAAGTATTCATTGAAGCTTCTGACACTGGTGTCAAGTAAGCTGGCTGTTTAGCTTTTTTATCAGTATATTTTGGAGGGCATATTCATGAAAGAGCATAGCAATAGAAAAATGGTTATTGAACTTGATCAATCAGTTTACGAAGATATCGAAGAATATTGCATGGAGACAGATACTGAAGAAACGGAACTCATGTCTGACATTTTCCACTGCTTTGTTCGGGAAACAATGAATAAAATGGATGCCATGAGGAAGGGATATGCAGAAATGGGACACATCAATTTGGAAATCTGTTCCGAATTTGATGGATGCGAGAGCGAAGCGCATACTCATATCTGATAACAAGGTTCCGGCAGCTCTTCAAACGGAACACGACCTTATCTGAAAGGCTCCTTCAAGGAGGAAAGCCTATGGTTAAGCGTGGAGATATTTTTTATGCAGATTTATCCCCGGTAGTTGGATCGGAACAAGGCGGTATGCGCCCTGTTCTGATTATACAGAACAATGTTGGAAACAAATATAGCCCGACAGTTATTGTTGCGGCAATCACAACAAGAATCGAAAAAGGTAAGATGCCGACACATGTGGAGGTCAGTGCCAAACAGGGACTGGAAAAAAATTCTGTCATTCTGCTTGAACAGATCAGAACGATTGATAAACAGCGGCTGAAAGACCAAGTCACTCAGCTGGATGCTGAAACGATGAATGCTGTTGATGAGGCCCTGTCTATCAGTGTGAGCTTGTCAAATAAATATAAACATATCTAAGGCCTTACTATACTTAGTAAAGACGGAATCTAGTCCGAATGACTGGAGTCTGTCTTTTTTGTGTATTGAAAAATTGATGTAAGCATGCTAAGCTTATCCTCGTTGTCTAAAAACGACCGTGGTTCGAAAGCGTCAACCCACGATATAAAAACTAGGAGGAAATGAAAAAATGAAAACAAAGCAATGGGTATTAAACGCCATAATAGGAGCCCTTTACACAGGTATCACACTACTTATCGCTCCGTTTGGTTTTGGAGCGATTCAGTTCAGATTATCTGAAATGCTGAACCATCTGGCAGTCTTCAATAAAAAGTATGCTTATGGTGTAACAGCCGGAGTCGTCCTGACAAATCTGATTCTCTCTCCTTTTGGAGTATACGACTGGATTCTTGGAGTTGGTCATACGATTGTCTCATTTATTGTTTTCTTTATTGTAACGAAGAAAATCCAGTCACCGATTAAGAAGATGATGATCAATACCGTTATATTTTCGGTGTTCAGCTTCATGATCGCACTGATGCTCCTGCTAATTGGGGTAGAAGAAGTTTTCTGGTTAACTTACCTGACAGTATTTCTAGGACAGTTTGTCACTATGGGAGTTGGAATCCCAATCATCCTATCACTGGATAAGAAACTGAACTTCAACAAACGAATGGAAAATTAAACAGGTTTGGCGCAAAAAAACAGTGCATGTCCCTGGTGTTCTCTTTTATAAGAGGAACAATAGGAGCAGCACTGTTTTTCTAATTAATCTTAATCGTTATGAAGGTCTTCAACTTGTACAACCTTGAAGCCTTTTCTGTCAAGAACCTTCGAGATTTCATCAACAGTTTTTCGTGAGATGCCCGGTTCAAGGGTCATGATGGTTCTGCGGACCATGTTCTCTCTCTGGACATCAAGAGTAATACAGCTCATGATCGAACAGTAGCGGTTGATCAGCTTGGAGATGTTAGCGAGATCCCCTCTTTCACCAGGAGTAGCAATGGTAAGAACGTAGCTTCCCTGATCGATACTCCAAGATTGCTGAAGCAGGTCGATCAGCGTACTGTGAGTCAGAATGCCGTAAAAATTATTGTTTTCATCCAGCACAGTAATATATGGCAGGTCCTTGATCATAAAGAAGATTTTAAAGAACGACGAATTGATGTGTACATATTTGGTCGCATTCTTAAGTAAGTGGGTAACTGGAAGGTCCATGTCACCACCGTTTGCCTTGTGGCGGTAAATATGCATTTTATAGATGTTCCCGCGGAAAATACGGCCGCTTTTATCCAGCACAGGCACGCAGCGGAAGCCGGTTTCTTCTAATAGAGTGATCGCTTCCTGTAGTGTAGCTGATTCAGATATAGTCGTGACGCTATTTTTAGGGACTGATAGTTGTTTGATAAGCATAAATCAAAAGCTCCTTCTCATCTGATTTTTCGTGTTTTCACATTTTCATTATAACAGAATCAATCTTGGTTAAGTAGATAAATCAGTGTAAAATAGAGAAAATAAAAGAAAAGAGGAATTGACATTGCATAAACGGAATGAAATGATGGATCGTCCTGTGATCAATAACGACGTTAGAGAATTTCTTAGAAGGGACCAGAAGCAGTTAGAAGGTAAATTGTTGGAGATTGAAAAATGGGCGAATGAAAACCGTGTTCCGGTCATCCCTCACGAAACAGTCGCGTTCTTTAAATGGCTGCTTCCTTTGCTCAGCCCAAAAGATGTACTTGAAGTTGGAACAGCTATCGGGTTTTCTGCGGCGCTTATGCTGGAATCCATGCCTCGGGATGGACACGTGACAACAATTGAACGGAATCCGGACATGATTGCTAAAGCGGAAACTAACTTCAAGCTCCTGGGGCTAAAAGATAAAGTCACCCTATTAGAAGGTCAGGCCAATGAATGGCTGGAAAAAATAAAGTCTAATTCAAAAGATTTCATTTTCATGGATAGTGCTAAAGCAAAATACTACAGTTTCTTTCCCGAGTGTTATCGTATTTTGAAAATGGGTGGTGTATTAGCTGTTGACGATGTTCTCCAAGGTGGAACAATACTTAATGATGAAAAGGACATTCCGAAACGTACAAGAAAGATCCACAGAAAATTAAATGAGTTTCTTGATGTAGTTCTTGATCATCCGGCAATGGATGCGGTAATCCTGCCAGTAGGAGATGGACTGTTAATGATTACAAAAAGAGACGAAGCTGATTTTTCATTTATGAAAGAAGAATAAAGCTGGTCAAGTAAAGCTTTGTTTTAGCCCACTCGAAAAAGAATTAATAAATATCCGAAAACCTGTTGACGAAAGATGGAAAACCTGGTATAGTTATATTCGTTGTTGAATAACAGCAACCAAGGTTTTCCTTCGTGTCAGCATTGTGCGGCTCAAACGCACAAAAAACTTTTAAAAAAGTTGTTGACATCTGATTGAAAACAATGTAGTGTTATAAAAGTCAGCTCGAACGGAACAACACGAAATAAAGAGCTGAACGAGATAGATCTTTGAAAACTGAACAAAGTAGAAACAACCAAATGTGCAGGGGTCTTCGATTCTTTTGGAGTCGAAGGCAACAAACGAGTTAACATGGTTAACTCACAAGTAATACAATGAGCAAGTC
>NZ_BAAGIR010000152.1:0-4125 GCF_054658155.1 Alkalibacterium sp. m-11 | reverse complement strand
TCATTATGTATTGGTGAGAGAGAAAAGAAGACAGGGGAGCGTGAACTCCAATGCTGTCGCCTTTTCTCTCTTTCTTTCTGTCAGATTTGTATACGTTTCCTTATTTTACCTTTGCTGGAGACATTTGGCAAGAAAAAAAGGCAATGTGATCCAGCAGTGTATTCACGTCTGCTGGATCACATTGCCTTTTTTCGCCTCTTTTTTATCGGTATAGAATGCTTTTCTACACTCAACCGGTCAGCATGTTTCTGACCATCTACTGCATTATAATCACTCAATACAACTTTAGCGCCTTTATCAAGGAACGCTTCTACTGTAGCCAGACCGATTCCTGATGCGCCACCCGTAATGACTGCCACCTTGCCTTTTAAATCGAACATCCAACACACATCCTTATTCGTATTTTATTTCACAAACTCATTATACTATACCTGAATACATAATCAAGAGAAAGTGCTTACATTATTAATGTATCAAGGAAAGTTCAGAAAATGATGAATAATAGATACGATTGAATTACTTTAGAACAATACCTCCCATCATTTTGAAATGCTAGTTCCCTGTCATTTAGTCACTGTGCACAAAACGCTTACACTGATTTTGTGCACGTTTACATAGTGGGAGAAAAACGTTTCCATTACAATAGGTATTGTCAACTAATCAATGAATTTGATTCATTCTTACTGAGAATCAATATAATCTTAAACAGGAAAGGTGATTACCTATGGTAGAAATGGCAATGAAGAATATTTATAAACGTTACGACAACTCAGATGATTTTGCGGTATCTGATTTTGATATGAGAGTTAAAGACCGCGAATTTATCGTATTCGTTGGACCTTCTGGTTGTGGTAAATCCACTACACTTCGTATGATCGCAGGACTTGAAGAAATCACTGACGGAGAACTTTGGATCGGCGACACGATGATGAATGATGTCGCACCTAAAGACCGTGACATCGCGATGGTGTTCCAGAACTACGCGCTGTACCCGCACATGACTGTATTTGACAATATGGCATTTGGTCTTAAACTACGTAAATATAAAAAAGATGAGATTAAAGACCGTGTGGAAAATGCGGCAAGCATATTAGGGCTGACTGATTTTCTAGACCGTAAACCAGCTGCACTATCTGGTGGACAGCGTCAGCGTGTAGCTCTAGGACGTGCGATCGTTCGTGATGCTAAAGTATTCCTGATGGATGAACCTCTGTCAAACTTGGATGCTAAGCTGCGTGTAGCCATGCGTGCTGAAATTGCAAAACTTCACCAGCGTCTGAACACAACTTCAATCTACGTTACACATGACCAGACTGAAGCGATGACAATGGCTGACCGCATCGTTATCCTGAAAGACGGATTCATCCAGCAAATCGGAACACCTAAAGAAGTATATGACACCCCTGTTAACATTTTCGTTGGTGGGTTTATTGGATCTCCTGCGATGAACTTCTTTGATGTCACTCTTCAAGGGAACAAAATTTCCAACGGAGACGGATTAACCGTCGAAGTGCCTCAAGGGAAACTGAAAACTCTTAGCGATAAAGGATACAAAGATGGAGCTAAACTTGTATTTGGTATCCGTCCTGAAGACATCAAGAGTGAGCAGGTTGCACTGGATGCTTCTCCTGGAACAGTTGTAACATCTAAAGTAACTGTTTCTGAGCTTCTAGGTGCTGAAACAATGCTTTACTCACAAGTCGGCTCTCTTGAGTTTATCGCTCGAGTTGATGCTCGTGACTACCACAGACCTGGTGAGAATGTGGACTTGGCCTTCGATATGGGTAAATCACACTTCTTCGATCCAGAAACTACTAACGTTATCCGTTAAGACGAGGTAAGGTTGGTCAACTAAATACGCCCCCTTTTTTCCTCTCTGAATTACATATAATGTGTAATCAGAGAGGTTTTTTTTAGTATATAAACTGGTCGTTTATAAAGCAGCAAGTTTAGTGTAAAATAGACTTATTACACTATCAACTGAAGGTATGGAAAGGGGTCAGCAATCTGTTTCAGTTTAATTGAAGAAACAGGAGATATTATGACTAGGATTAGAGGATTTGAAATTGTAGATAAGTATAAAGATCAGGGACTGAGTCTGCCTAAACGGGCAACAAAAGGATCTGCAGGGTATGATTTGACGGCTTCTCAGGATATTGTCATTCCGTCAGTATTTAAGGCTATGCAGGCAGGGAATTTTGAAGGAAACCCGGTTGGTTCCACACTTATTCCGACAGGTGTCAAGGCGTATATGCCTGAAAATGAGTACCTGCTTCTGGCGAACCGCTCGAGCAATCCGATGAAGCGGCAGCTGGCTGTACCTAATGGCATTGGGGTCATCGATTCGGACTATTACAATAACGACGGCAATGAGGGCGAAATTTTTGTTCAGATCATTAATTATGGCCTTGAAGATGTAGAGATCAAAAAAGGTGAACGAATTGCTCAGGGGATTTTCACTCAATACGAAACAGCAGATCAGGAAACAGATGACTTTTCAGTACGTACAGGCGGATTTGGATCAAGCGGAAGATAATTTCAGGCTGAAGGAGTTAATAGATTGGCAAAGAAGAAAGCAACGGTATTTGTATGTCAGAACTGCGGATATGAATCACCCAAGTATCTAGGGAAGTGTCCCAGCTGCGGCTCATGGAATCAGATGGTCGAAGAGAAGCTGCCGGATAAGACTGACAGCCGAAGCAGAGTGACGATCAGTGGAAAAACTTCCAAGGCTGAGCCGATCACTGACATTACAATCGAAAAGGAAGAACGGGTCAAGACTGACCTGACAGAATTCAACAGAGTCTTAGGCGGAGGAGTCGTTCCAGGATCGCTCGTGCTGATCGGTGGAGATCCGGGAATCGGAAAATCGACTTTGCTGCTTCAGGTTTCTGCTCAGTTGAACCAGAATGGCGGAAAGGTCCTGTATGTATCAGGAGAGGAAAGTGCCTCTCAGATTAAGATGCGGGCTGAACGGCTCGAGCTGCGAGGTTCCGACTTTTATCTGTATGCTGAAACGGAAGTCAGTGCCATTCAGGAGACGATTGAAGAATTGAAGCCGGATTATGTGGTCATTGACTCGATCCAGACCATGCATCATGCCGGAATCGACAGTGCGTCCGGAAGTGTGTCACAGGTCAGGGAGTCGACGTCGACTTTAATGCAGATCGCCAAGATGAATGACATTGCGATTTTCATTGTCGGACACGTGACCAAGGAAGGGGCGATCGCCGGTCCACGTATGCTCGAGCATATGGTGGATACGGTGCTTTACTTTGAAGGCGAACGGCATCACACCTTCCGTATCTTACGTGCTGTCAAGAACCGTTTCGGCTCGACCAATGAGATAGGAATCTTTGAAATGAAAAATGGCGGACTGGAAGAAGTGCTCAATCCTTCCCAGCTCTTCCTGGAAGAAAGACTGTCCGGAGCAACTGGGTCAGCTGTCGTTGCTGCGATGGAAGGGACCCGGCCGATCCTGGTCGAGATTCAGTCTCTGATTTCTCCGACAGTATTCGGTAATGCTAAACGAACGGCAAGCGGGCTGGATTATTCACGTGTGTCGCTGATCATGGCTGTACTGGAAAAGCGTGCAGGTCTGCTTCTTCAGAATCAGGATGCCTACCTTAAAGCGGCAGGTGGCGTTAAACTGGACGAACCGGCAATCGATCTGTCCATTGCCATCAGTATTGCTTCAAGCTACAAGGAAAAAGAGACGCGTCCGACCGACTGCTTCATTGGAGAAATTGGGCTGACCGGAGAAATCCGTCGCGTCTCTAAAATTGATCAGCGGGTGAATGAGGCTGCCAAGCTTGGATTCAAACGGGTTTTTCTACCGAAAAACAATATGGACGGCTGGGACTTCCCTGAAAATATAGAAATTATAGGATGTACGACACTTGCTGATGCAATCAGACGCGCTTTTTCTTAAATTGAAAAAGCGCCATGCGTCAGTTTCAGCTGATCAGCTGTTATACTAGACTAATAGACAAAATAAAGGTAACTCCCAATAATCTATGAAAAATTATGTTTCCCAAATTTCTCGTTGCTCGTATGATGATTTCTGTCGATGAAGGTAATATAATCCAATCATTGTCTGGATTATACAGCTTTATAACAGATCCA
>NZ_BAAGIR010000151.1:0-4184 GCF_054658155.1 Alkalibacterium sp. m-11 | reverse complement strand
AAAAGTCAAGTAATAAGCATAAAAATGTGAAAAAATTTAAAAAAAGAAAATAAGTGGAGGGAAAACTCAAAAGAGAAAACCCTAAATCCACTTATATAGAGCATCTATAGTTTCCTAGGTGTCTCTATGGTAACAGGGAGGGGAAAATCTTCGGACCTAAATTAGCAGGTTATTTTGCAATAAATTCACAGTACCTTATATATACAAACAAATGGGATAAAATTTATGTAACAGCAGTAATAAATCAGTTTGGTTATGATTTTTTTGATAATAACATAACAATAAATATAGATTCTGAAGAAAACGGGTTAATGTTAAATACATCTACGGATAAGGTGTTAATAGCGAAAGACTCTCCTACTTTAGAGAAAGACTATACTGTGTTGAAAAATCTTTTAGAAAATAACCATACTAATTTCTCAAGGTTGGCTAAAAAAAATTATAATAAACAAGCTGATAGGCAGAATACTACACCGAATACTACTAGTAGAGTTAGTGAAAAAGATTTAACTAATATTGATTCAAGATTTAAAACGACCAATTATATAATAAGTAACAACTACATTCCAGAAGGGTTTGTTTTTGAAAGACCCATTATGATTTCTGCTATTCAAGGTGCAGGATTAAAAAACTACACTCAACCGGAGGCCGGGTATATAGCAGCGTATGAGAAGTGTGTAAATGGTATTATAGAGTCTATTAATAATGGTACTATAGACGCTGTTTTTAATTTGAAATATTCTGTCCACAATGTAGGAGGCAACTACGAAGTAGTGGTTTTTGGAGATGGAGTACTAGTACAAGAAGATAATCAGGACTAATGAATTTTTTGAGGTGTTAGATTTATTTAAAACTACTTTGTTTAAAAAGTAATGGGAGGGAAAGTGAGGTGGTAAAAATGGAAGTGAAAGACGAAGTATTAGCTAAAATATTGAATGGTGTTGAGAAAGTTTTGGGTATGGAAGAAATGCCTAAGGAGTTCAGACTCCAAAAGCTGAAAGAAGTTGCTATCGTTTTTGGAGCGGATTCTGAAACGGCTGGGAGACTTGCGCAAGAAATTGTAAAAAAAACTGAAAACAAGAGAAAAGCTAAAGACAAGAAAAAAGCTATGCCAATGTTAGATTCTGACGCTTTTACGGAAGGTTTAGACGATTTGTCGGAAAAGATGAAGCATAGTGACCATGATCAACTGTAACTTGTTCATTCGTCGAGTTCTATCGGGTGTCTTGAGTGTTAACGGAAGTTTTAGGTTCTTGCAATGGTCGGCTCGCCGACGCGAAGCGCTTGCCGTTGCAGGGTTCTAACACTTCTGTTATAAACGATTGCCCGATAGAACTTGGCGAATGAAGAGGGGTTTGGGGCAGAGCCCCAAGGTCTTGAACTTGGTTTTTGGGGGGCGAGCGCAGCGAGTGGGGGGACGAAAGTGAGCGAAGCGAGCGTACTACGACTACATTCTAAGCGTATACTCGAAAAAGATTAAAAGAAGTGAACTTTTATTCTATTTTTTTAATCGTCTATATAAAGTCGCTTCACTTATGCCCGTTATATCACTTATATCTTTAATTGTCTTGTCAGTCGTTTGTCGTAATTCCAAGGCATGCTTCACTGCTGGGTGATTTTTGGTGTATTTAGGTGGTCGTCCTTTGTAAAGGCCTTTTTTCTTAGCGATTTCTATACCGTTTCGTTGTTTTTCTTTAATCAATGTCCGATCAAGCTCTGAGAATGCAGCCATGATGGTTAAAAAGAACTTTCCTGTAGAGCTTCTTGTGTCAATTCCCATATTTAAAATGACTAAATTAATATCTTTCCCCTGAAAATAATCGACCAGTTGCAACAATTGAATCGTGCTACGACCTAATCTATCCATTCTCGTCACAACAACGGTATCTCCTGCGCTCAACTCAGCTATCAATCCATCTAACTTAGTTTTTCTTTCAACGATTCCTGAAATTTTTTCAGAAATAATTTTATCTACACCAAAATTATCTAACTCTTTTAATTGAGTCTCTAAGTTCTGATCTCTCGAACTTACACGAGCATATCCTATTAACATTTCAACACTCCTTTTTGATAGATGTATATGACAGTCTATAAATCCTATCATATCAACGGATTCATTCACTATCAATAGGGTATACTTAAATGATAATCAACCTTTTTTATTTTCTATCTGGCATAACTTGAGCTGAAGAAGTTCAAAAATATTTGATTCATTAGCTCTAAAGAGCAGTAAAAAAGACCGGACTAAAGAAATGGTTGTAATCAATGTAGAAATGATTGAATTCGGTTTCAATAATAGTTATACTTTGTTTATAAATATATTAAAAAATTCACAAAGGAAGAGGTTATATTATGGTAAAAGTTGCGATTGTTACAGGTGCTGGTCAAGGGATTGGGTTAGCGATTGCTAAACGTCTACATGCAGATGGCTTTAAAATTGGTATTGTTGATTATAATCCCGAAACAGCTGAAGCTGCTGTAGCCGAATTCCCAGAAGGTGATGCTATTGCTGCAGGCGCAGATGTGTCTAAACGTGAACAAGTATTTGAAGCATTTGATAAAATTGCAGCACATTTTGGTGATTTAAATGTAGTTGTCAATAATGCGGGTGTTGCACTGACAACACCATTAGAAACAATTACCCAAGAAATGTTCGACCAAGTATATGGTATCAACGTAGCAGGTGTAATCTGGGGTGCACAAGCTGCTCAAAAACACTTCAAAGCCTTCGGTCACGGTGGTCGAATCATCAATGCTACGTCACAAGCAGGGGTATTGGGTAACCCTGAATTAGCTTTATACTCAGGATCAAAATTTGCAGTCCGCGGTATCACACAAGTATTAGCCCGTGACTTAGCTCAAGATAATATTACTGTGACAGCATACGCACCTGGTATCGTGAAGACACCAATGATGTTTGGTATCGCTCACGAAGTAGCAGTCAATGCAGGTAAAGACGATGAGTGGGGTATGAATCAATTCGCACAAAACATTACCCTTAAACGTCTATCAGAACCAGAAGATGTAGCCAACGTAGTAGCATTCCTAGCTGGACCAGACTCAACATACATTACAGGTCAAACAATCGTTGTTGATGGTGGTATGGTCTTCCACTAAGCTAAATGATTTGATGAATTTTGATAACACCCTTCGAGATGAGGGAGGGAATTTAATGTCTGAGGAAATTATCGTTCTTAGTCCGGACAGACTAGGATATAAAGATAGAGGCATAATGAAATGGCAAGGTATGATTCTGTCCGATCATACGTCTGCATTAAAAGAGTTGCACAAGGAATATGAGCAGTCAATTGCTGCGGGAAAAGAACAGATGACGACTGAAGAAGTGTCTGAAGCATTATATAAAGCCTATAGACTTAGGAAGCCTGTCGCTATTCAAGCGAATGTCTTAAAAGAAGGACACTTCTACCCTGATGTAAAATGTATAGTTAAAGGGTATGATCGTGACAATATATACCTACAGTTGAAAGACAGCCAGTTGAAGAAAGTTAATATTTATTTGATTAGGCATGTGGAGTATATGAATCCGGCAGAATGGTATGTTAAAAAAGAAAAGAGAACGGAGTGATCCGCTCTCTTTTTATATTACCTCGTTTTGCATTTTTAAATACTGCAACAAGCTCTTCATATCTAGTTCATCATAACTCCCACCAATCACATCATCTTCATGAAACTGGTAATCGTAATAAAACTTAGCGCCCTTCTGCTTCTTATAATATGATCTAACTGTTTCATTGCCAAACTCCTCAAGATCTGATTTTAAGTCTTTGATTAACTGCGTACATTCGTAGCTGTATTTCACTCCGTCTTTTCCGATAATGGCCATGGTCTCAACTCGTTTCATTTATTTTTGATTCTATATGTCTTTCAACTCTAGTAAATCTTCCCTTTTTAATAAGTAAAATGTAAGCTGGATACAAGTAGAACGCTAGTAGTCTATAAGAGATATGTTGTAATATGTTAATATAAGGAACTGTGTTAAAATACATGTGCAAGTACAAAATGAGCGTATCCGTTGGGTACGCTTTTACTATGTACAAGAGTGAACTAGGAAACTCCAAGGAATAATTGGGGGAAATAGCTCTTAAATGAGCATACAATTGATTGGTTTTTACAGCACTATTGGATTTATCTCGTCAAACAGGTTTTGGTTTGATGGTCTAGAA
>NZ_BAAGIR010000150.1:0-4294 GCF_054658155.1 Alkalibacterium sp. m-11 | reverse complement strand
GGAACTCTTCAAGCCATTTTTAAAAGAAAATCAGCTGAATCAAATATCAAAAGCGGCATAATAATCGGTACCAAGTCAATGACACCAAGGGTCAAAGGCTATTTTTTAACTGCAAAACTTGAGTTAAGTCAGATGATGTAGCGATATACTCATGAAAAATTATTGTGAAATTATTATAATTCTATTGAATTTAGACTAAATCAAGTTGTTACACAGTTAGGGTTGAAATAGGAGTTACATATATTTGAGGAGGAAAGGGAATGCGTTTCAAAACAGTACAAAAAGCCACATATCCTAAACATAATAAATCGCGTACACACCATAAGGCAATTGAAAAAATAGATGCACCGGCTATCATGGTTTTCCCGATGTCCATGCACTTGGGTGCTCCGGCCAAGCCAGTAGTGGAAGTGGGCGACAAAGTGAAGGTGGGAACCTTGTTGGGGGAAGCTCAAGGCTTCATTTCTGCAAATATTCTGTCATCAGTAAGTGGGGAAGTCATTTCTATTGAAGAACGTGATGTACTCAGTGATATCTACACATGTGTCATCATAAAAAATGATGGAGAATACACAGAAGAAGCGCCGTTTCCGGAAGCAGGAGATAATGTGGATCCGGCACTTGTTCCTGAACTGATCAAAAGAGCCGGTATTTCCGGAATGGGAGGAGCGACATTCTCGACTAACGTAAAAATGTCACCGCCCAAAGACAAGAAAATCGACACGCTTATTCTTAACGGAGCAGAATGCGAGCCGTATTCTACATCTGATCTGCGTACGATGATCGAATATGCAGATGAAATTATTGAAGGTGTCCGCGTTATCGATTCAGTCTTCAACGTTGACAGAGTATTCATTGGTATTGAAGACAATGCTAAAGAAGCTGGAGAAGCACTGAAAAAAGCAGCTGAGGGCTACGATAAAGTTGAGATCAAAGTCCTTGAAGCTAAATATCCTCAAGGATCTGAAAAGCAGTTGATCGAGAACTGTACAGGACGTCAAGTGCCTGCAGGCGGCCTGCCAGCTGATATCGGCTGTGTCGTATCCAATGTTGGGACATTTCAGATGATATACCGTGCGGTACGCTTAGGTAAACCTATGGTAGAACGTGTCTGCACGATTTCAGGTACACCAGTTGCCGACCCTAAAAACCTGCTTGTACGTCTGGGTACACCGATTGATGACGTGATTGATTTTTGTGGAGGCTTCCAGGAAGCGCCACGTAAAGTGATTCACGGTGGGCCTATGATGGGGAAAACCATCAAAGACGGAGCGATTCCTATCTCTAAAGGGACCACTCATGTGACATTCCTTACTGCAGAAGAAGTCGATGATGAAGAACGTATGGATTGTATCCGCTGTTCAGAATGTATTAACGTCTGTCCTGTAAGCTTACAGCCTATACTTATCAGTAATGCTTACGAGCGGGGAGACATCGAAAAAGCAGAACAGCTTGGAGCTATGGACTGTATTGAATGCGGAAACTGTTCATATATCTGTCCGTCCAAGATTCCTTTACTAGACAACATAAGAAAAGCTAAAACGGTTATCAGACAGAATGCAAAGGCGGTGTAGGAATGAGTACGAATAAAACAAAAACCACCTTGGCCGATTACGATTTAGTGCTCGACAACTCACCACACATATTTGAAAAATGGTCATCACAGTGGATCATGCTGCAAGTTATTATTTCCATGCTGTTTCCGTTGGCAGCGGGTGTCTACTTCTTCGGATTCCAGACACTTTATCTTACTGTTCTTGCTGTGATCACGTGTGTGATCAGTGAGTACCTGTACGAAAAAATTGTTAGAAAACGTGTAACTGTGACCGATTTATCAGCAGTAGTTACAGGTATGCTTATTGGATTAAGTATGCCAAACGGTGTCCAATGGTACAGTATTATTATTGTCAGTCTATTCGCGATTATTGTTGTCAAGATGATTCCGGGTGGAATCGGCAGAAACCGGTTCAATCCCGCGGTAGGCGGACGAGTCATGTATTTGATGGCACCTTGGATTGTAAATACATTTGTTTCAGGAGAAGATATAATAACCACAGCAAGTCAGGCAGAAGCTATTACAACTGCAACTCCAGATGACCTGGTTGCTGCTGCAACACCCTTGTTCTACATTGGAAGTGGTGCGCAGGAAGTACCGGACGGCGCGCAGACGCTTTGGAATATGTTCCTGGGAAATCAAGGTGGATGGGGCGGATCTCTTGGTGAAACAAGTGCACTCGCATTACTCATCGCGATGGCGTTTCTGATTTTCCGACGCATTATCAATCCTAAGATACCGGCAATGTACATCGGAACAGTTGCTCTGATCATGCTGGTTTACTCAGGATTTGATTTCGAATTCATGATGTATCACATTCTAAGTGGGGCCTTGCTTCTGGCAGGAACTTTCATGGTCACAGACTATGCTTCAGGTGG
Organism: Alkalibacterium sp. m-11; assembly: GCF_054658155.1. NCBI lineage: Bacteria > Bacillati > Bacillota > Bacilli > Lactobacillales > Carnobacteriaceae > Alkalibacterium > Alkalibacterium sp. m-11. The sequence goes on along the minus strand of NZ_BAAGIR010000150.1, from coordinate 1,861 downwards.
CCTGACTCCTCTTGGTCGAACGGTATTTCCGATCGGCGCTGGCATCATTACTGCGGCTTTCAGAATTGGATATTTTTCACCTGAAGGGGTTGGCTTCTCAATACTGATTATGAATGCGATCATTCCATTTGTAGACAAACTGGTTATGCCGCGCATTTACGGTCACAAGAAACGTCCCGGAGTTCATCCGGATTATGATCTGACAGAGCCGCTTACCAAGCGTGACGTGCTGACAGACAATTGAGTAGATAATAAAACGGCTGGAAAATGATCCGGCCGTTTTTTTTACGTATTATTCAGCGTATACTTAAGAAAATAGAAAAGGGTGTGCTAAGTATGCTGAAAAAAATACTTGCAGCAGGAGCAGTTTTTATCATTGGAATGGTTTTAAGCGGGTGCGGAGACATAAGAGAACCGTCACCGTTTGAAGAAGTAGATACATTGGACGGTGTATCTATAAGCTTGAATCAGGAAGTGTATGATTCAGAAGGAGAGACATTCATTCTTACTGTGTCGAATCAGTCTGAAGAAGAGATAAGCTATGGCATTGCGTTTACTGTCGAAAAGCAGGAAGGGGACCAGTGGATAACCGTTGAACCAGAGGAAGAGATGTCATTTATTATGATTGCCCATATACTGGGTCCGGGAGAAGAGGCAGAAGACGAACTGAACATGCATTATTATGAGCCCTTCGAACCAGGTGAGTACCGAGTCGTCAGACAGATCGAAGGAGAAGTGCTGACTGCCGAGTTTACTGTGGAATAAAAAGATAAAGCAATAAAGATAAGTCAGCTTGTTAGCGACAACTGACATCTTTATTGCTTTTCCTTAATTGTCTGGTGTAGTTTTGATGGTATTGATCTTAAGAATGTCTTCATAATCACCAACCTGAGATATGAAATGTATCATGTTAAACTGTGCGGGAAGGTGCAATGTATACATATCTTCACAAATTGAACTTCCGTCTTCCAAATAGGTAATAGAATGATCTGTTGAAACAACAGTGATATTGTTTGCTTTAAAAGTTTCCACTAGATAAGCAAGTGTAGCATCTCTATTTTTATACTGAATCTCCAGTTGTTTAGTACTGTCGATCTTGAATAATCCTTTAAGCAGACGCAAAACGATCAGCATGATAAATGTACTTGTGATTGCCATGAAATAATAACCCATACCCACGGCAATACCTAAACTTGCTACAGCCCATATTGAAGCAGCCGTTGTCAGTCCAGTCACTGTGCGTCTACTTACAATAATTGTTCCTGCGCCCAGGAATCCAATCCCGTTGACAATCTGAGCGGTAAGACGAGTAATGTCGGTTGATAATATTGTTGAAAAATCGGGGTTGTCCATGGCAAAGTTCAAGACCCATCTGCTGGCTTCCAGTTGCGTCATCGTAATGATCGCTGCACCCAGACTGACTAGAGTATGGGTGCGTATCCCAGCATCGCGACCCTTAAGTTCTCGTTCGTAACCAATTACCCCGCCGACGACTGCAGCGAGAATCAGTCTTAAAAATAATTCTATCTGAGTAAATTCCAAACCGATTCCTCCCTCATACTTTTATAACACTATTATCGTTAACTTGACAAATAAATACAAGAATGAATTTGTAGAGATCACAGGGAATTACTTTCATCTTTCTGCTACATATTGTATACTAAAATTATTAGCAGAACCTACCAGTTTTTTTCACATGTACATAACTATAAGAAAGTATGTGAAAAAAGTAATTGAACCAATTTCATAACTAACTTTTTAAAAAAGGAAACACTCGTCTAATTTCAAAATGACTATTTTTTAAAAATTACACGGCTATTTCTTTTCTGTTCTTTCTCTCAGCTAACCGTTGGTTTGCATA
>NZ_BAAGIR010000149.1:0-4338 GCF_054658155.1 Alkalibacterium sp. m-11 | reverse complement strand
ATGGATCATCAAAAGCGACTTTTTGAAATTTTTCTCCCCCATGGGGGAGAAAGCTCCATTCTTTCAAACAGTTAATCAATCAACTAAGTTAAGAACAATTCTTAACTACAAACTTATTATACGAGGAAGGGTTAGGCATGTTTGAAAAAATATTAGTAGCCAACAGAGGTGAAATAGCTGTACGTATTATTCGGGCCTGCAAAGAACTGGGCATCAAAACGGTAGCCATCTATTCTACTGCCGACGAAGATGCCCTTCATATGCAGCTGGCAGACGAAGCGGTTTGTATTGGTCCACCTAAAGCGTCAGATTCGTACCTGAATATACATAATATTCTGAGTGCAGCGGTACTGACAGGTGCGGAAGCTATTCATCCCGGTTTTGGTTTTCTTTCCGAAAATAGTCTATTTGCTGCGATGTGTGAAGAAGTGAATATTACATTTATCGGACCTGATAAGGAAACGATCGAACAGATGGGGAATAAGTCCAACGCGAGAGAAATGATGCAGAAGGCTAATGTACCCGTCATTCCTGGAAGCAATTCATCTATTACGACCTTGGATGAGCTGCATGAACACGTCCAGTCTATCGGCCTTCCTGTGATTATAAAAGCAGTAGCCGGCGGGGGCGGTAAAGGGATGCGTATGGTATTCGACTCAGATCTGCTGGAAGCCAGCTTTCTTCAGGCGCAGTCTGAATCGAAAGCAGCATTCAATGATAACCGTATGTATGTAGAAAAGATCATTACGCCAGCCAAGCATATCGAAGTGCAGATTCTGGCTGACCATCACGGAAATGTTATCCATCTTGGTGAAAGAGACTGTTCTCTTCAAAGAAACCATCAGAAGATCGTTGAGGAAGCACCCAGCTCCTCTTTGACAGATGAAGCTAGAGAGAATATCTGTATGAGTGCAGTGAGAGCTGCTCAGGGAGTAAGGTACAAAAATGCCGGCACGATCGAGTTTTTAGTTGATCAGAACGAGCAGTACTACTTCATGGAAATGAATACGCGCATACAAGTTGAGCATCCTATTACTGAAATGATCACTCATGTCGATATCGTCAAGGAACAGATCCGGATTGCTGCCGGACTGCCACTGACTGTGACTCAGGAAGATATTGAATTTAAAGGACACGCGATAGAATGTCGTATCAATGCTGAGAACCCTGCTTTCAATTTTGCACCTTCTCCAGGAGAAATCACGTACCTGAACATGCCATCGGGCGGCTTAGGTCTGCGTGTGGATACAGCGATGTTTGCGGGAGGAATAATTCCGCCCCACTATGATTCGATGATTGCAAAGATAATTACTCATGGTCAGACTAGAGAAGATGCTGTACGCAAAATGATCCGGGCGCTCGACGAAATGGTTGTAGAAGGTATCCAGACTAACCTTGATTTTCAGCATGATCTTCTAAGTCATGAAGTATTTGAATCTGGTGAGTATACGACGGAAACCTTGTCCCAGCAGATCATTCCTGACTGGTTGAACGAGAAGGAGGCGGAGAATGAGGCTATTTAAAAAAAGGCCCTATATTTCTATACAGAAAAGCACCTCTCAAAACGGGCCGACTGTTCCGGATGGGATGTTTGAAAAATGTCCTCAATGTAAACAGTCCGTGTACGTAAAGAGTTTAGGACAGGAAAGAATATGTCCTAACTGTCACTACGCCTTACGTATCCGTGCTCAGGAAAGACTGGCACTCACTGTTGATCCAAATAGTTTCTCAGAATGGGACGGCGAGGTGCATGCGTCAGATCCACTTCAATTTCCAGGATATGAAGAAAAAATTCAGAACGTCCAAATAAATACCGGATTAAGGGAGGCTGTTCTGACCGGGCAGGCACGATTTAATTCAATTGAATCGGCCATTGGAATTATGGATTCACACTTCATTATGGGAAGCATGGGCCAGGCCGTTGGAGAAAAAATAACCCGGTTATTTGAAAGAGCGACTGAAAAAAATTTACCTGTTGTACTTTTTACAGCATCCGGTGGCGCCAGAATGCAGGAAGGAATCTTTTCGCTTATGCAGATGGCTAAAACCAGCGCGGCAATTAAAAGGCATTCAGAAAAGGGGCTCTTTTATCTGACAGTGATCACCGATCCTACAACAGGTGGGGTGACAGCAAGCTTTGCTATGCTTGGAGACATCATACTGGCTGAACCAGGAGCACTAATAGGTTTTGCGGGTAAACGGGTGATTGAACAGACAATCAAAGAATCTCTGCCTGATGACTTCCAGCTTGCTGAGACAGTATTAAAAAATGGTTTTATAGACCAGATCGTCGAACGGGAAAAATTAAAATCTGTAATTAGTCAGCTTCTGGAACTGCATGTCGATCCAGAAGGAACAGTAAAGGAGGAGTCTGAATGAATGATGTCATGTCTGTGGTATCCTCTGCCAGAAAAACCGATCGAATCAATATGAAAGACATTACAAGTATGATGATCGATGACTTCATCGAACTGCATGGTGACAGAGTGTTTAAAGACGATCCTGCTATCATTGGTGGAATCGGGAAACTGAACGGCCGGGCAGTGACTGTAATTGGGAACCAGAAAGGGACAACAGTCGAGGAAAATGTCCGAACTAACTTTGGATCGGCACACCCGGAAGGGTACCGTAAATCTCTTCGACTAATGAAACAAGCTGAGAAGTTCAATAGACCCGTTCTCAACTTTATCAACACCTCTGGGGCATACTGTGGAGTTGAAGCCGAAGAAAGGGGTCAGGGTGAAGCGATTGCCCGGAACTTGATGGAAATGAGTGATCTTTCCGTGCCTGTTCTCTCAGTAATCATAGGAGAAGGAGGAAGCGGGGGTGCGTTAGCTCTGGCATTATCTGATGAAGTATGGATGATGGAGTTCTCAATTTATTCCATCCTGTCACCTGAAGGATTCGCGTCTATTCTATGGAAAGATGCCAAGAAAGCCAGCGATGCAGCTGAACTGATGAAGCTGACTTCGTCTGATTTGCTGAAGCTTGGGATCATCGAAAAAGTGATACCTGAGACTGAAAAAAAAGAAGTACTTGAAAAAAATCAGATTATCGCCAATATGAAAAAAGAAATTGATGAAAAGCTTTTTGAACTCGTTCGAGTTTCAAAGAATGAGCTCATACGTAAGCGATATGACCGATTCAGACAATATTAGTTGAAGCAATGGGATGGAATGATCCTGTTGCTTTTATTTATTCCATGTTTTGCAGCAGAAGGCTTGTGGTACAATATAGCTGAGGAGTGTTGTGATATGGGAGATAAGATAGAATTCCCTAAGAACTACGGGACATATATGCATCATGCATTGAGTGCGCTGCAGGACGCAGACTATAAGCGGGCAATTACACATATGAAAAAGGCATATGCGATCAAAGATGAAAACAGCCTGAATATTCTGCTGGTGTCGACATTATTTCAGAATGGGCAGATCAGTGAAGCACTTGACTACGCAGAAGAGAAAGAATCCTTTTACCTGACAAACGAAAAGAGACTGCTTGTTTATATCGAGCTGCTTATCTACAATTACCAGTTTTTGTTAGCTCAAAAATTGCTGGACGATGAAATCAGGTTAGCTACTTCGGAAAACTTGGCCAGCTGGCAGAATCTTAAGGACACTTTAGAGCAGAAAAAACTTGAAGCAGAAAAAGAACGTCACCAGACAGAAATCGAGCGCAAGAAAAAACTGTTTTCTTTAGCCTCATTGACGCCTGATGAGCAGTTTGCTCTGATTCAGGAAGCGGATGAGATGAAGACGGACAATTTGATTCATGCGGCACCATCTGTTTTTCAGAACCCATACGTTCATCCGTTTGCCCGGTCCGGATTTCTGTCTGTACTTATTGACAGAAGAGTAAATCAGTCTTTTTCATATACTTGGCTGAATGAGACTAGAAAGGTCACACCAGCAACTATGAGCACGTTTGAAAATCATCCGGTCGTACAGGACACGTATTCTAAAATTGAAGAAATCTCCATCAGTAATCCTTCATTAAAAGTGCTGGTCGAACAGGAAGCGAATGCTGTTCTTCTCATGCTCTTTCCGTTTATCGATGAAGCCATTCAAAAAGAAGATATTACAGCATGGATTTATACAATAGCAGAGGGGATACAGCCCGAGCAGGATGCAGTTGAACAAGTGTCTGAGGAGAAACAGGCTTATATTAACAGCTGGGTCAGCAGAGTGTATCAGGAGTTGCTGTGAATTAAGCACTATGTGTAAAATAGTTGTCGGAAAGTAAAATAGTAGGGCAAGAAATTAAAGTAGACAAAAAGAAAGAAGACCCTTAATCTAGAGATAACCACAAATCCAGAAAAGAGGTCTTCTTATGAATCAA
>NZ_BAAGIR010000148.1:0-4355 GCF_054658155.1 Alkalibacterium sp. m-11 | reverse complement strand
AAGCATTTGCGTCCGACTTCCTTCAGATTCCGCCTCACGGCGGACACCCTTGTCTTTCGCTAACAGTTCCTACTGCCAAGTCTGTAGTGGACTTTCACCACCAAGTTGTCGCCCATGCCGGGCGCACGAAAAAAGAACCGGAACTCCAAGGTCCCGGCTCGCTTTCTTATTATAACCAGCTTCCAGTAAACTGATGGATGCCGTGTGTGTTTTTTGTAGAATCGATTTCTCTGGTCCAGTAATCTTTAGGAGAGAAATATTCTCTAGGAAAGATGGTGCATCCTTCAACTTCCTGATAGGTATTGTCAGGCTTCAGTCCGCGTTCCGTCATGATTTCTGTAATCCGGATGACGTTCGTCTTATCATCTCGCGATCCGTCAGGAAGAATGAATTCTCTCCCGTCATAATCATCGTAGAGTTCTTCTATAAATGGATGATGCGGTTCTGCTCCAATGATTCCGGTTGAGATCTCAGTTTCAATTTCAAAACTGAAGAAAGCAGGAAACTTTCGAAATTTGTCGATTGGCTTGATCAGTTCCATATCCGTGTCACAGTAGACCCCACCGTATTCTCTCAAGGCATGTAAACGGGCTACATCAGAAACGAATGCCCATTCTTCTCTTTCATAAGCCTGCTGTGTGTAAATCCCGTGATCCTCAGGGTTGAAATTTGATTCGTCCCACCTCTTGATTTCCCAGTCTGGACAATAACGTTTCCAGCTAGCCAGACACTTCTCTTCCAGCGGACCCAGCTCATTTCCCCCGAACCATGCGTAATGTATAATCTTTGGAATCATTTCATCTTCTCCTTTTGTGCTCATTGTTTTATGAAATTTTCATGAGAACTTTCTATCAGTTTAACAAAAAGCAGAGTGAAAAATCGATCATTAGCTATCGGAGGAATGAAAATACTGGTGTAGAGGGGTTTGACTGACGATTTTTTATAAACTAAAGAGAAAGATTTAATCAAATTCTTGATAGTTTTTCCTTATTGTCTGACTGGATCTGAGGCTATCTGATTTTAGCAAATCCTTCTTTTCTTGTACTCCGCTTTTCAGGCAATAGAAAAACCCGTCTATACTGAACCGGAGAATCCATCAGAAAGGAAACCTTCCTGCGGCAGCTCCATTTCACTAGTAACGGGTTGACCAATTATGTTATCGATTGTCTGTTGCGACCTGTTTCTTCAGAGGCCGTCTTCCAGATTCGAGGTCCAGATCGTCCAATGACTCAATTTTCTTATTGTAAATATAGCGCATGGTGACTAAAGCCAGTACGATCGTTACGCTTTCTGAAATAAGTTTTGACCACCATACAGCATTAACGTCTCCTGTTAAGGACAGAGCATAGGCAACGGGTACAAGGACAATGAACTGACGGATGACCTGTATCCATAGACTGTACATCGGATTGCCCAATGCCTGAAAGACTGAGGCAAGCATGATGCTGACACCCGCAAACACAAAACTTAAGCTGATGATGCGCAGCGCTGCTCGTCCGATCTCAAGCATTTCTCCAGAGGCATTAAATAATGCCAGCAGCTGGTCAGGAAAGACTTGAATAATTAAGGTGCCAAGCAGCATGATTCCTATCCCATAGATTATGGATACCCTAATAGCCTGAGTCAGACGTTCTTTATTCTTAGCACCAAAATTATATGAAACGATAGGGATCATCCCGTTATTCAAACCGAAGACCGGCATGAAAGCAAAGCCTTGGACTCGTATATAGACCCCATAAACTGCGGCTGCTGTAGATGTGAACTGCAGAAGAATATTGTTGAAAATCAAAGTAACAACTGACGTAATCGAGGTCATTACCATTGATGGGACACCAATTGAATAGATGCGCTTGATCACGCTGAAATCAGGACGAAACCCTCTATATTCCATATCCACATCTGAGTTTACTTTGGCATTTATGATAAACGCCATCAGCGCGGAAATCATCTGAGAGAAAGCCGTAGCAATGGCTGCACCTCTCACACCCATAGCCGGCATACCCAGCAGTCCAAAAATTAGTATAGGGTCCAGAATAATGTTCAAGATAGCTCCCGACCCTTGAGTAATCATAGTATAAAATGTTCGTCCAGTTGACTGAAGGATTCGTTCATACATAATCTGCATCGTCTTCCCGATCGACAGAGTAGTGATAATGAATGTGTACTCTATTCCATACTCGATAATTTGCGCGTTATCCGTCTGCATTTCAAAAAATGGACGGACTAGGAACAGACCAAAAATGAGGAATATTAAGTAATGGAAGAAAGACAGAAATACTCCATTGTTGGCCGCTGCGCTAGCTAATCCTCTTTTCCCTTCTCCCAGACGTCTGGACAGTTCAGCATTCATCCCAACGGCTGAGCCGATCTGTATTGCAATCATTAGCATCTGCACTGGAAAAGCAAGTGAAAGAGCAGCCAGTGCTTCTTCACTGATCTGTGCAACGAACATGCTGTCTATTGCACTATAAAGTGATTGCACAAACATTGACAGCATCATTGGAAGAGACAAAGTCAGGACTAATTTGTTGATCGGCATTGTACCCATTTGTTCAGAATTCATATTTTTCATAGTCGCTACGCTCCTATTTTCATATAACTAACCTTCTGTAAGTAGCTTCTCTATTATACAAAACACCTTGAGTAAAATGAAGCAAATAACATCAGCTTTTTCACAAATAAATCAAACACTTTTTCTTTTTAGTTAATTGGCTTTCTGATACAATACTTTTAGACTAGAAAGGTTGAAAACTATGACATTTATCAGAAAACTGCTTGTACTGACTATAACCTTGATCTTAGGCTTCTGGCTGGGCACATCCGGCATTCTAAATGGAACGACCGTTGGAAACTGGATGAACACCATCGTCAGCTATCTTCCATCTTCGGGAGACTTTGACCGCCTTGATCTGTCATTTGACCAGACCCCTTTTATAAATAATTCATTTACTCTACCCTCTTCCAGTTCTAACGACGAAGAACTGGAAGCTCCTTCCGTTTCCAGTGATCAGGCTAATGATATCGATGTGGACCTTATCGAGAATACTATCATCCGTCTAGTCAATGAACTTCGTGACGAGCAGGGAGTCGGAACGCTGACCAGCAATGATATGCTTCGATCGGCAGCTACCATTCGAGCAATCGAAACAGAGGAACTGTTTTCTCATACACGACCAGACGGGTCTGATGCCTTTGCCGTTTTTGATGAGGAAGGCATTCACTACCCTTACAGAGTCGCCGGTGAAAACTTAGGTATGGCCACTCATTATCTGAGTGATGAAGAAATGGCTGAACTGATTTTTAACGGCTGGGTCGAAAGTGAAGGACATTATGAGAATATGATCCGTCCTGATTTTGAAGAAATTGGAGTCGGTGTACACTATGACGGGGAATTCCTTTACGCAACTCAGTTATTTGGAACTCAAAGGTAAGTGTTCTCTAAAGAATTATGACTTACGACTGGAGAGAATCTTATCTAATAAAAAAAACCGTCGAGTCGTGGATGATCTGTCCGTGGCTCAACGGTTTTTCCTTTTTAGAGCTTTGATTTTTGGTTTAGATGAATGGGGCGGGTAACTCGGTAAGTTTTCTTCATTGGGTTGGTTCTAAGCCTCGTCTTACTACGCACTCGACAAGCTTTCACACACTCAGTTGGTTCCAAAAGCATTATAAAGTGAAAGCACCGAGAATCCGCCTTAACGATAACTGCTCATTACTTACAATGCTTTCAGCTGGCGCCTAGTCAGCTTCCGCCTTATTTATATAAATCAGGGCGTCTGTCTCTGAAGACCCCAATATCATCCCGTACCGTACGCAGTTGTGACAAATCAAGATCAGCTGTCAGTATTAATTCATCTTCTCCTGAGCCAGCCAGCACTTGTCCTAGTGGATCATATATAGTTGAGTGTCCGCAGAACGACAGTTGATCTGTTTTTCCGACACTATTTACACCCACAACAAAAAACTGGTTTTCGATTGCCCTAGCTTTAAGCAGTGCCTGCCAAACTTCTGATCTCGGGTGGGGCCAGGCTGCAGGAACAAATAAGATTTCTACCTCTTTTAAAGCCATCATTCTTATCCACTCTACAAACCTTAAATCATAACAAGTCGCAACGCCTATTGTTACACCATCCAATTCAAAGATACCTAGCTTGTTTCCTGATTCAAATACAGTATGCTCATCTGCAGGTGAATCGAGTAGGGGGTAAATAATTAATTTATTTACCGTCCTCTCACACCACCGTACGTACGGTTCCGTATACGGCGGTTCAATATCTTAAGTAAGCAGACTCTGCCAGTTGGTTTAGTGAAACTAAACCCCACTGGTAGAGTCTTTTCGTTGTAAGTGCCCGATG
>NZ_BAAGIR010000147.1:0-4436 GCF_054658155.1 Alkalibacterium sp. m-11 | reverse complement strand
TCGGCACAGGTTTCATCAAAACCTTCGTAACGAAAGTGGAGCAATGGCTCCATCACCGTATCAGGCAACTCATTTTAAAAAGATGGAAAAATCCACGTACTAAGATTAGCAGATTAATGCGTTTAGGTCTAGATATGGACAGTGCTAAACGCATTGGTTACTCCAGAAAGAAATACTGGAGACTGTCAAAAACACCTGAAGTTCATTGGGTGCTTACAACGAAAAGACTCTACCGGTGGAACGTAGTTTCACTACCGGACCTGGCGGAGTCTGCTTACTTAAGATATTGAACCGCCGTATACGGAACCGTACGTACGGTGGTGTGAGAGGCCGATAAATGAATTAATCATTTATCTCCTACTCGATTAAGGAGGATGTTATCTATGCAAAAATTTACAGATTTGCCTGTCGAATCCCGTCCGCGAGAAAGGCTGAAAGAATATGGTCAGTCAGCGCTGGCCAATCATGAACTGCTGGCTATATTGTTAAGAACAGGGACTAGAGATCAGAATGTGCTGCAATTAAGTCTACAAGTCTTTTCACACTTTGATGACTTGTACATGCTCAAGAATGCTTCACTTGAGGAACTGATGGAGATTCCGGGGATTGGAAAGGCTAAAGCTGTGGAACTGCTTGCTGCCATTGAGCTGGGAAGAAGAATGTCACATACACCTATCGTCAAAGAAGGAGCGGTCACATCCAGCCAGTACATTGGACAGATTCTGCTGGACGAACTAAAGGATTTTCAGCAGGAGCATGTGGTCGCTCTCTTACTTAATACAAAGAATGAAATCATAAAAAAGGAGACAATTTTTAAAGGATCTCTAAATTCGTCTGTGGCGCACCCAAGGGAGATTTTCAAAGCTGCCATAAAATGTTCGGCAGCACGACTCATCATTGCACACAATCACCCATCCGGAAATCCTGAACCTTCTGATGCTGATCTTTCATTTACTCAACGAATGTCCGAAGCAGGAAGACTGATAGGAATAGAACTGCTGGATCACTTTATTATTGGAGATAATTCCTACATCAGTTTAAAAGAAATGGGAGCGCTGTAACAGTCGGTAAAGAAGCATCATATCTTTTTAAATAAATGGAGCATTATCCTTGCAATATTAAAATAGCCATGTTAATATGAATTTAGCATTTTGTTAGGGAAAGAAAAAAGTAATGTGTAACAACATTCCGATTCGTACCTATAGCAATAATGTGAAATATATAGTGCACTAGGCACGAGGAGGAATTTGTAACATGGAAAACGGTACAGTAAAATGGTTTAACGCAGAAAAAGGTTTTGGATTCATCGAGCGCGAAGGTGCAGACGATGTATTTGTACACTTCTCAGCTATTAACGAAGAAGGATTCAAATCTCTAGAAGAAGGTCAAGCTGTTACTTTCGACATCGAAGAAGGCGCACGCGGACCACAAGCTGCAAACGTAGAAAAAGCGTAATTAACTCTAATTGAATTTTCGACCGGGTAGGCATAATGCTTGCCCGGTTTTTTAGTGAGCCCTGATAATGTAACGAATCGTTTCAAATATTAAAATTAAAATAAAGTCAAAGTCTTATAGTGCATCTTTTGAGATAAAAAGGTACAATAGCATAATGAATACTATTCAATAGTAATTAAATATGTATGCTTTGATTTTTGAAAGGAGATTTTCTAAGTGTTTTGGTTTAGAAAAAAGAATATTGGAATTGACCTGGGGACTGCAAATACTAATGTCTTCGTAGAAGGAAAAGGAATAGTACTGGGGGAACCCTCAGTTGTTGCTAAAGATAAACAGACTGATGAGGTTGTTGCAGTTGGCGAAAATGCACAGAAGATGATTGGTAGAACACCCGGAAGCATCGTAGCTATCCGTCCGATGAAAGATGGAGTGATCGCTGATTTCGATACCACTGCAGCTATGATGGAATACTTTATAGGAAAATCTGTCGGAAAACGTGCCTCGAAGCCCAATGTGGTCGTCTGTGTTCCCGGAGGAGGAACTGAAGTTGAAAAAAGAGCGATCATTGATGCAACAAGGATGGCTGGAGCTAAAGATGCCTTTCTGATAGAAGAACCGTTTGCAGCTGCCATTGGTGCCGGTCTGCCAGTCAATGAACCCACAGGAAGCATGGTGGTAGACATTGGTGGAGGAACGACTGATGTGGCCACTATTTCTCTAGGTGGAATCGTCAGCAGCCGAACAATCAAAATGGCTGGAGATCAGATGGATCAATCGATCATTCATTTTATCAGAAGTAAATACAACATGCTGATAGGTGAGCGTACAGCCGAAGCAATCAAAATAGAACGGGGTAGCGCATCTGTTGAAGCTTCTAGAGCCCATGATAACATGGATATTAGAGGAAGGGACTTACTTACAGGTTTACCTAAAACAATCTCTATACCTGCGGAAGATGTTTCTGAAGCGATAAAAGAAGTGATCGATGGCATAATAGTTGCTGTAAAAGCAACATTAGAAGATACGTCTCCCGAAATTTCTGCAGACGTGATCGATAGAGGAATTGTATTGACAGGTGGCGGAGCTCTTCTTAAAAACATAAGTGATGTTATTGCGGAAGAAACCGAAGTGCCTGTATTTGTAGCAAGCAGCCCACTTGATTGTGTAGCTATTGGTACTGGGGAAGCTCTGAATCACCTTGACCTTTACAAAAAACGATCGAGATAAATAAGTAAACTGACAAGCGGGAAGGCATCTTCCCGCTTGTTTGTTGAACAGGACAAGACATGCATTAAGTAAAATCTTATGCAACTGCCTCTACGATAAAATCTAAATATATGGTAAAATAGTCGAAGTTAATTATAAGAGGTGTTTTAAGTGAACCAGTTTTTTACAAACAAGAAAATGATCGTTCTGCTCATCAGTGTAATACTCTTTGTTTCTCTTATTTCAATATCTTTGAGAACCGGAGACAATACACCGTTTCTGCAGCAGGCAGCTAATGATATTACAGCAGTTCTGGGACGTGTTTTTATCCGACCTGCCAATGCAGTAACAAGGATTTTTGAATCAGTTAACGATCTACAGAATACTTATGAAGAAAATCAGAGACTGAAAATTGAAATAGACAAAATCTACGAACGACAGGCTGAAATCAATGTCTTGAGGGATGAAAATCAGAGGCTGGGAGAAGAACTTGAATTACAAAGCTCCCTGACAGACTACCGGACCATTTCAGGTACTGTTATTTCAAGAAATCCGGATAATTGGGTCGATCAGATTGTGGTTGACAGGGGCAGCCAGGATGGCGTCGCAGTTGGAATGCCAGTTATGTCGAGCAACGGTCTTATTGGAAGGATCTCTGAAGTCAATCCTACGAGCTCCAAGGTTGTCCTTCTGACAAATATCGATCAGACAGCAAATCAGGTCTCTTCCGAAATTATTATGGAAGAAGAAATTGTTTATGGACTGATCAGTGGGTATGACAGCAGTAGCGACAGACTGGTCATGTCTCAGATTACCTCCACAATCGAAATCGAAGAAGGCGAGCTGATTACAACCTCTGGACTGGGAGGCGTGATTCCTCGTGGTCTAGTTATAGGAGAAGTTGAAGAAGTGACTATGGATGCTCATGGGCTGGCTCAGCAAGTCTTTGTAAACCCGGCAGCAGATTTTGAAAATATCAGATTTGTTACAATTATAAATAGACTTGCAGAAAGCGGGGAATAGTATGGAACAGTGGAAAAGAGTTGTCATTCCTATTGTCCTGTTATTTTTCTCGCTGCTGACCGATGGGCTGATCGTTGCGCTGTTTACTGAACAGCTAAACGTTCCCTTCGGGTTTATGTCTCCAAGGTTATTTGTATTAGTAGTGATTATGCTTGCATTCTACCTTGAACCGAGACATATGATCATCCTGACAGTTGTTTTCGGTTTCATTTACGACAGCTATTTTTCAGGCCTTCTGGGAATATACATCGCCGGTCTGACACTTATAGCCTATTTTGTCATGCAATTGAGAAAAATATTCGATACGACCTATTTAATTATCCTGCTTGTTTCCATCATCATGATTACTTTTCTTGAGTTTTTTGTTTTCGGAATTTATACCGTGCTGGACTTAACTACTATGGGAGTACAGAATTTTATGGCAGGCAGACTGTCAGCCTCGCTGCTGTTCAACACTGTCATCGCAGTGTTCCTTATTCTACCATTGAAGTACGTCATTCAGAGCATGGGTATTGACAGAAAAGATAACAAGGATAAATCGAAATCCAGTATAAGCTACAGATAGGAACTGTCAAATTTTTTATGAAAACTAAAAATTAAAGGTGGTGAAGGCCCACTGACTATGCCAATCGGAGCCGCATTTGCCCTTGACAAACACTTGAATGGTTTCAGTTAAGGTCACAAGGGTGACGGTAGACAAATCAAAGGCATGACAAATACACCCTTGAATTTAACCAGTTTAAACCATTCAA
>NZ_BAAGIR010000146.1:0-4502 GCF_054658155.1 Alkalibacterium sp. m-11 | reverse complement strand
TTCTGATATAATTTGATTCATAAGAAGACCTCTTTCTCTAGCGTTGTCGTTATCTCTAGATTAAGGGTCTTCTTTCTTTTTGTCTAGGTCGAATTTCCCCTCTTCCGACATTAATTTTACACATAGTTGATATGTATATGGTAGAGTATTGAGCTTCACAAAAGAAAGCGTTATACTAATATATGAGTTTAGGCATTCAAGGAGGATATTATGACAAAAAAACAAGCGATTTTGACCCGTTTAAAAGACAATTATCTGTTTGCAGTGATTAGAGGGAAGTCTGCTGAAGAAGCGACGCGTATTTCCGAAGCTGTTTATGAAGGCGGAATCAAAAATATCGAAGTGACGTTTACGACCCCGCAAGCCGACGAATCGATCAGGGATCTTGCTGGAAAATTTGATGGGACGGATATGGTTGTAGGAGCAGGAACAGTCATGGATGCAATAACAGCACGTATTGCGATTATTGCGGGAGCTGAGTTCATCGTCAGCCCGAATATGGTGCCGGAAATTTCAACTGTCTGCAATACATATGGGATTCCCTATCTTCCTGGATGCGGCACAGTGACAGAGGTGGCGGACGCACTGGCGACAGGAGTCGAAGTGGTCAAAGTGTTCCCGGGTGGAATATTGGGACCTGCTTTCATCAAAAATGTACATGGCCCGATTCCGCATGTAGAAATGATGCCTTCTGGTGGTGTGAGTCTGGACAATATGGACCAGTGGATCGATAACGGGGCATGGGCTGTCGGTATCGGCAGTGCGTTGACTAAAGATTTGAAGACTCAAGGCTACTCAAGTGTCACAGAGCAGGCTCAAGCCTTTGTTCAGAAATACAACGAAGTGAAGTGAGGACGTGATCATATGCCGGATGTCATTTTAATTGGAGAACCGATGGGGTTGTTTACTGCTCAGGAATATGGGGAGCTGAAAGATGTCACTTTGTTCAAGCGATCTCTGGCAGGAGCGGAAATCAATGTCGGGATAGGACTGTCCCGCCTGGATTACAAAGTGGAATACGTCACGAAGCTGGGCAAGGACCCCATAGGCGATTATATTGAAGAAGCCATCGAAAAAGAAAAGATAGGGACAAGTTACATCTTTCATTCACCGAAGCACAACACCGGGCTGATGATGAAAAATAAAGTTCAGGACGGCGATCCGTCTACTGCCTACTATAGAAACAACAGCGCCTTCACTACACTGTCAGAGGCTGATGTAAATAGGATCGACTTTTCTGATGTGAAGCTGCTTCACATAACTGGCATTCCGCCAGCAGTGAGCGGGACGGTTAGAGAAGCAATCGTCTATCTGATGAAGAAGGCTAAATCGGCCGGAACATTCATATCATTCGACCCGAACCTGAGGCCTGCTCTCTGGTCTTCGGAAGATGAAATGGTGACTGTCTTAAATAATCTTGCTGGTCTCTCTGATCTGGTGCTTCCTGGTCTTTCTGAAGGCAAGACCCTGGTCGGGACAGATGACGTTGAAGCTATCGCGCGCTTCTATATTGATAAGGGTGCACAGATCGTCATTACAAAAAGCGGAGCAGACGGGGCGTTTGTTACAGAAAAAGGAAAAGACACGATCAATGTGCCTGGTTTTAAAGTGCAGAAAGTCGTAGACACTGTCGGCGCCGGAGACGGATTTGCTGTAGGTGTTCTGCATGGCTATTTAAACGGTCTGACCTGGCCGGAAGCTGCGTTACGTGCCAATGCAATCGGCTCTCTCCAAGTCCAGAATGAAGGGGACAACGAAGGGCTGCCTTCCCTTGAAGAACTGACGACCTATATTGAAAATTATTGATGACACTACCCTGAATAAGTCGACTGATGTCCGGCGTATTCAGGTTTTTTACTGCCGCAAAGTGGGAACGTATAAGGTTTATACGGTAATTGACAGGTTCTAGCTTTACTGCTCGCCTGCTCTTCTGGGACCTCAGCAATAGCTGAACGGTACGTGAAGTTTTTCTTATCAAAAAGGCTTCAGCTTGCTTTCTTTCCGGGTTATTGACAAAATAAACAGTAAAGAAAGGAAGGCGATCGCTTATGCATGACCTGATTAAAAACGGTACGTTGTGGACGCTTAAAGAAGTTGGTACAGATTCAGAACAGATAAGACAGAACGAAACGCTCTTCTCACTTTCAAACGGACACATTGGAACAAGAGGCAGTCTGGAGGAAAGGCATCGGACACAGGCATACAGTCACAGCGACAGCACGCTGATGAACGGGTTTTATGATACTGAGCCAATCACTTACGGCGAATGGGCCTACGGATATGCGACTCATCATCAGACGACGATTCCTGTTCCTGATGCTAAAAAATTGGATTTGTCGCTGGATGATGAGCTATTTGATCTAGAAACAGGAAAAGTTGATCATCATTCACGGACACTGGATCTTAAGAGCGGTCTGCTGACTCGGACCTTTTCATGGGAGAATTCTAAGCAGCAGTCAATAGATGTCACGATCGAACGCTTTGTTTCCTACGATTTTCCAGAAATTTTGGCGCAGCGCATTATTATTGAGTCAGAAAAAGATGACCTGCCAGTTCAGCTTCTCTTCGAACTGGATGAACTGGAAGATATGGGCAAGAAAGAGTCGGCGGAAGACGATCCGGATCCAAGAAAAAAGGAACAGGCGGAAAGAAGATTTGATTCCCGCCCACTATCGACTGACTCAGGCCGAATGATTCATATCAGCACCCATGCCTCTGATCTGCATGCGGTCATTTATGATCATGTCGTGTCTCGTTTTGAACAGGTCAGCCTTGAACGGATTGAAAACAAGGTCACCGCTAGCTTTCAGACTGACAGGTCAGCTCCAGTAATCATTGATCGCTTCACAGCTTACAGTCATAAGTACAGTAATGAAGAAGATACGGATTCTCAGGCTGAGAATCTGAAGGAAATCATGTCAGAGGTTGAAACACTTGGGTATGATGAAGTGAAAATGAGACATCTGTTATTTATGGACGAATTCTGGGATAAGAGTGACATTGAGCTGGAGGGCGACCAGGCACTCCAAATCGGACTGAGATTCAATCTGTTCCATCTGCATCAGGCAGCCGGTCGGGATGGGCATACAAACATGTCTGCCAAGGGACTTACCGGTGAAGGCTATGAAGGGCATTATTTCTGGGATACAGAAATGTACATGTTTCCTTTCTTCCTTTACACGCAGCCAAAGATTGCCAAGTCTCTGCTGATGTATCGACACAGTATTCTTCCTCAGGCGAGGGAGCGGGCACGGACTATGGCTATCGACAACGGAGCATTGTTTGCCTGGCGGACAATCAATGGGGAAGAAGCTAGTCCCTATTATCCAGCTGGAACGGCTCAGATTCACATCAATGCAGATATCGCCCATGCCGTCTATGATTACGGTAAAGTTTCGGAAGATGAGGCTTTCATGTTCAATGAAGGACTGGATATCCTCGTTGAAACAGCTCGCTTCTGGCTGGAATGGGGACATTTCGACGACGAACGGGACGGTGCCTTTGTCCTGAATGATGTAACAGGACCCGATGAGTACACGGCGATCGTCAACAATAATTTCTACACCAATCTGATGGCGAAAAAGAATTTGTCCTATGCCATTGAGTACGCACAGAAAGCGCAGGAGCAGGCGGCTGACAAACTGGAGGAGCTGCATGTGACTGAAGATGAATTGGAAGACTGGAAAAAAGCAGAGAGCAGACTGTTTCTTCCTTATGACGAGGAGAAAGAATTGACGATGCAGGACGACAGTTTCTTCCATAAAAAAGTCTGGGATTTTGAACACACACCAGAAGAAAACTATCCGCTCCTGCTTAATTACCATCCTCTGACGATATACAAGCACCAGGTCTGCAAGCAGGCAGACACGGTTCTGGCAGAGTTTCTGTTCTTCGATGATTTTGAAATGGAACAGCTGAAACGGGATTATGATTATTATGAAAAAGTGACCACACATGATTCCTCTCTTTCCCGGTCTGTTTTTGGCATGATGGCCAGTCAGATTGGCAAACACGAAAAGGCCTATGACTACTTTATGGATACAGTTCTGATGGATATCAGCGACCTTCAGTCGAATACGAAAGACGGGGTGCATGCTGCAAATATGGGCGGAACGTGGATGAGTATCGTTCAGGGCTTTGCAGGGATGCGATTCAATGACGGGACACTTTACTTGACGCCTCATTGTCCTAAGGAATGGGGCAGTTTAAGCTTCAAGGTACAAGTGAAAGACAGATTGATTCAAGTGATGCTGACACCGTCCTCCACGGAATATACATTGCTTGAAGGAGAGCCGATCATTATTGTTGAGAATGGAGAAAAAATTCAACTTTAATCATTTGAAAAAAAGAAGCAGAGGGTAGGCTCTCTGCTTCTTTTTTTCGTGCGCCCGGCATGGGCGACAACTTGGTGGTGAAAGTCCACTACAGACTTGGCAGTAGGAACTGTTAGCGAAAGTCAAGGGTGTCCGCCGTGAGGCGGAATCTGAAGGAAGACGGACGCA
>NZ_BAAGIR010000145.1:0-4547 GCF_054658155.1 Alkalibacterium sp. m-11 | reverse complement strand
TCAGCAGAGGCTATCGGAAAGATGTATCAATCAAGATGGCAGATCGAGTTGTTTTTCAAGCACATCAAACAACATTTGACCATTAAAACGTACTATTCACAGTCTGAACAAGGCGTAGAGAATCAAGCGATTCTTGCGATGATTGTCTACTTACTGACGTTACTGATGAAACTGCAATTACGCTTGAAATCAAGCCACTTCACTGTTTTGAGACAAATCAGAGTGTTACAGTATGAACCGTTTGCGTATTTCAAAGAATCGTTCGCACCTGGTTAAGTGAAAGAGAGTACAAATGGACTAATCCACAACTGAATAACCCTAAAAATTTCTGGAAAAAGTCATCCCTTGCGCCAGCAATTGACTTTTTTGGAAATTTTAACGAAAAATACTTGTGATGAAAGTAACAATGTGTGAAAATCATTTACTCTAAGTTTTATGCAACACTAGTGATCACAGATGTAAAACGACAGATGAACTGAAACTTTTTGATATTCATATTTGGAAACCACTTTTTTCTTTGATGGCTATATCATACTCCTTGAAACTAATGACTGTCAACAATAAATTAACGATAAACATTAATTATTTAATCCGTAGCATTATAACAAACAGGCGTGACCATTAGCGGCCACGCCTATATACTATTTAATTGAAAAAATTACATCATCTTTTTAAGCCAGTCCATCACCTTACTACTGTATGGAGGGTACCGTAGAGGAATATCGAACAGTGTTGTCTTTTCAGTCACGCTTTTAGAATGGGTAAATGTATCGAAACTATATTTTCCATGGTAATTCCCCATACCGCTATGGCCGACTCCGCCGAACGGCATATTAAGATTGGCGAAGTGAATCAGTGTATCATTGATGCAACCTCCGCCAAATGACAGAGATCCCATAACGAACTCCTTATAAACCTCAGATTCAGTAAAAAGATAGAAAGCCAGTGGTTTAGGACGGTCCTGGAGAGTATGGACTGTATCGACGATTGAGTCATACCCAATAATCGGTAGAAGCGGCCCGAAAATTTCCTCCGTCATAATCTGACTGTCCCAGTCTGGATCGTCAACCAATGTAGGGGCAATAGATAGGGTGTCTCTGCTGTATTCTCCTCCATGAAGAATAGATTCATTATCCATAAGCCCAACAAGTCGATCAAAGTGTTTTTCAGTAATAATACGAGCATAGTCATCATTTTCTAAAGGCTGTTCTCCGTAGAAGCGTCTGAGGACCTCTTGGATCATAAGGATCAGTCTATGTTTAACAGATTCGTGCACCAGGACGAAATCAGGAGCAATACACGTCTGTCCTGCATTGACAAACTTACCCCATACGATACGACAGGCAGCCTTCACAATGTCTGCATCCTCCGTCACGACACAGGGGCTTTTTCCACCCAATTCAAGAGTGACTGGAGTAAGTGTCTCACTGGCAGTCTGCATGATTTTTTTGCCTACTTCAGTGCTTCCAGTAAAGAAACAATGATCGAATCCCTGTTTTAATAAGGTCTGGGTCGTGTCCGCTTCCCCTTCGTATACAGTTAGATACTGTTCGTCAAAATTTTCAGTAATTATCTTACTGATCAGCGCAGAGGTATGAGAACTCACCTCTGAGGGCTTGATGACCGCACAGTTTCCAGCCGCAATGGCGCCTGCAAGTGGGGTCAGTGCTAGTGCAAGAGGGTAGTTCCACGGAGAAATGATCAGAACGGTTCCCAATGGGTCATGCATAATTTTACTTTTTGAATAAAAATGCAACAGAGGCGTACGAACTTTCTGGGGTTTCGCCAGTTTCTTCAGATTCTTAAGCATATAGTTTATCTCATCATAGACGACTTGAATTTCAGTGACATAAGTCTCGAAGGATGACTTGCCGAAATCCTTGTGGACAGCCTCGACTATGTCATCCTGATGAGCGATGAGCGTTTTCTTCAGCTTCATCAGCTGTTTTTTTCGAAAGTCTACAGATAAAGTCTCTCCCTGATAAAAGTAATTTCTCTGTTTTTTTGCAATGGTTTCAATACTCATGGTAAAAATCCTTTCTTAATGCGTTTTAGTTTGATATGAGGTCTAAAATAGCTGTGAAATCGTCTGAAGTGAACATTACCGGGACCGGATATAACGGATTAGCTTCCTTGATGGCATGCCGGGAAAGAGGGAGATAATCTTTCTTCTGGACCCTATCCAGTTTGTCCGGAATAGTCATCTTCTGATTTAGTTTCTCTATCCAACTAATGAATGCTTCTGCTTTCTCTTTCTCTGATGCTGAACTTTCAGTCAGTCCAAGCTTGTCAGATAGTCTTGAAAGATCAGGTTGAACAGCAGATCCGTAATATCTTAGAACGACTGGCAGCAGCATGGCATTCGTCCGACCATGAGGAGCGCCGTAGAAAGCCGTTAGGGCATGAGAAATGGCATGGATGTTTCCGACATACGCTCGTGTAAAAGCTTGTCCGGCTTTATAGGATGCCATCAGCATATTTTCTCTTGCGGTTAAGTCTGACCCGTTATTATAAGATTGAAGCAAGTTGGAGTGGATGAGAAGAATCGCTTCTTCACTCAACCGTCTAGTTGCTGATGTGTTGCTTCGACCGATATAGGCTTCGACAGCATGAGTCAAGGCATCCATCCCTGTTTCTGCAGTGAGCTGTGGCGGAAGACTTTTAAGAAGGACTGGATCAAGAACAGCGTAATCCGGAATCAGAGAGGGGTCCATAATCGTGAACTTTTCCTTTTTCTCCGGGTCTGACACAACCGCAGCTGCAGTCGCCTCGCTTCCAGTACCAGCGGTTGTCGGTACAGCGATAAGAGGAGGAAGAGCATGTCTGATTTTAAGCAGCCCCTTAAATGATTTAAGTGATTTTTGAGGTTTTCCTATAATAATAGATGCCGCTTTTGCAGCATCAAGCACTGACCCACCTCCAACCGCCACTATGCAATCTGAATGAAAGCTGTTGTATCTGACAGCTGCTCTTTCAATGGTACGAATGCTCGGATTAGCTTCGATATCACTAAAAATAGTGTAACTGATGTCTGACTGGTCCAGGCAAGTTTTGAGCTTGTTCAATACTCCAGCACGGGTAATCCCAGAGTCCGTTAAAATCAGTACACGCTGACAGCTGTGAGAGCGAATGATGTCTGGCAAGGAATGAACGGATCCAGGTCCTTTAAGCAGCTCTGGGTCTTTCCAGCTTAGAAAAAAAGATGTAAGATGAAGCGATTTTTGATATAGCCGGTTTAACAGGGTTATCATAATAATGACCTCCTATTGTTAAGGTATCATCTCTCTTATAACTTTAACCTTCTTATAGAAGAAGTTCAATCAGTAACACATAGAGAGTTGAAACCGCTTATGTTTGAAAGGGCTAGTCTTTATGCTATAATTGATGAACACATGTAAAAGAGGTGAGAATATGGAATTTTCTAAAGGGAATAACCGCTTCTATAAAGAAGAAGACGGGCAGTTACTAGCTGAAATCACTTGGGTTTCCCAGGGAGACAGGGTGGGAGTTGATCATACTTTTGTAGACCCTTCTTTGAGAGGCCAGGGGGTAGCAGAGCAGCTGGTTGACCGTGTGGTTGAAGAGATGCAGAAAGAGCAGAAGAAGATCTATCCAATCTGCCCATATGTGGTCGAACTGTTCAAAAGAAAACCTGACAAGTACGAACATGTTCAGGCGTTTGATTAAATAATGTTAATTTTACTAAATCTTATTGACAATCACTCGTATCCATTATAGAATATATCTTGTGCTTAAAAAGTACAAGATGACTGGCCCCTTGGTCAAGCGGTTAAGACACCGCCCTTTCACGGCGGTAACACGGGTTCGAATCCCGTAGGGGTCATCACACTTTATTAGTAAGTGTCAGTAATGCCGGCTTAGCTCAGTTGGTAGAGCAACTGAATCGTAATCAGTGGGTCGAGGGTTCAAATCCTTTAGCCGGCATTGTCTAGTCTAGTGTTTTTGTTAATACGGAGGGATAGCGAAGTGGCCAAACGCGGCGGACTGTAAATCCGTTCCTTCGGGTTCGTAGGTTCAAATCCTACTCCCTCCATTTTATATTATTGGGCTATAGCCAAGTGGTAAGGCAACGGGTTTTGGTCTCGTCATTCCTAGGTTCGAATCCTAGTAGCCCAGTCATAATAAAAAAGCTGTGCGGCAACTTGCTGCACAGCTTTTTTATTTACAGGAAAGCATATCTCGATCAAAAAGAAATGATTTCGAGGAAGTACCACTTTACACTAAGATGCCTTCATAATTGAGACATCACACCCTTTGCTGTGTAATGCCAGGTGAATATGCTTACAATAAGACGATAGTGCGAAACAGATGTTTACATCTTATATTCGAAGCATCGATTCGTTTAGTTCATTTTAAATCACTAGTGTTGCATTAAAAATTTTAACTGTTTCAACACATGAAAAAGTCCTTTATAATGGGGTTGGATGACTTATCCAAGACCAAAACAAAGGACTTACAGCATGGATAAGTATAAAACAAAAATGACCATAAATAAATGGTTTTCCTACATTTCTTTAGAAACATTA
>NZ_BAAGIR010000144.1:0-4675 GCF_054658155.1 Alkalibacterium sp. m-11 | reverse complement strand
TCACCCTTGTGACCTTAACTGAAACCATTCAAGTGTTTGTCAAGGGCAAATGCGGCTCCGATTGGTATAGTCAGTGGGCCTTCACCACCTTTAATTTTTAGTTTTCATAAAAAATTTGACAGTTCCCGTATAAATTATTGTCGTTAAATAGCATCTTCAACCGTTGCATCTCCTGGAAGATCTTCTTCAGTAAAGCCGAATTCTTCAATAATCTCTAAAAGTTCTCCGGATTTCTTAAGATTATCGAGTTCCTGGTTGAAGGCCTCAATAAAGTCTTCATCTGTATCTCTAAATACTGTTGCTCCATAGTTGATGACTTCCTCACCATCGATCACCGGCTGAGTATAGTCATCCACACGTTCGATTGAGTCATCAGCTGCTGTATCCAGAATCGATTGCAGAGACGGTCCGGTCGCTGTAATGACATCTGCACGGCCAGCCTGAAGTGCGGCAAGCGCTGACGGCATATCCGGCACGGTAACGATCCGTCCCTCTGGTACTCCGACATCCAGCAGAAAGTCGTACTCTACCGTTCCAGAAGGCACAGCAACGATGGCATCATCATTTTCAGCAATGTCTTCATATGAATGAAGATCCAGTGGATTACCTGCTTCCACTGCAATAGCCTGACCTATAGTATATTCAGGATTGGCAAACTGAATATGATCTGCAGCTGCTCTATCTGGTGTAATGAACATACCAGCAGCGACCATATCAAATCGCTCTGCCTGAAGCCCTGGAATCAGCGACGCAAATTCCGTCAGTACCCCATTCATTTCAGAGACTCCCATATTTTCCATAATCTGTCTGGCAATCTCAACCGAAGATCCGGTCAGTTCTCCTTCAGCTGTCTGGTATGCATATGGCTGTTCGTTTGCAAAACCGACAGTCACTTCTCCTTCGCGCTGAACACGCTCCAGAGTTGTCTCATCGTCTGCCGCTCCGAAGAGCTGACAGCCACTCAAGACGACTGTGGCAGAAAGAGCTGCGAGTGACAGCAGACCTTTTTTATCTATACTTTTCATTCTCTCTTTCCTCCTGTTCTTATTCTTTCCTATCGATTCCCAATGCACATCCAACTCCGTTAATAACTAGATCCTTTATTGATAAAATTTTTTTAGCAATTAGATAATAGCCCTGTTCAAAGGCACGGAAAAAGCCATTATTACATGAGACACATATCTACCTTAACAAAGATTTTTTGGCAGGGTCAAATCAGACGCTCCACTTCAATGATTGTTTGAAACTTTCACTCTTGTCTTTTAAAAAAGTCATCAAAAAGAAACAATTTTGTCATTTCTAATCAGATTCTTAGAATTGTTTGGTTACGGGTTTGGTAAACGATAACATTTCTTCTCATAAAGTGCTGTAAAGGCGTATGGTTTTACACTACTAAATTGTTTTGGTACATTGAATAGTGGAGCGTAGGCAGAAGACAACACTTGCTTTCTGTCAGCGACGTATTGTCGTCAAAGTTTAAAACAAATTAAAATACAAGGAGGACAACTTGTTGACTACTAAGGTAGAAATACAGAATCTGACGAAAATTTTCGGAAAGAAAGAACGTCAGGCACTTGAATTAGTAAAGAAGGGTCATTCAAAAGAAGACATTCTTGAAAAGACAGGCGCAACCGTTGGTGTAAATAAAGCCAGCTTTAAAGTAGAACAAGGTGAAATATTTGTCATTATGGGATTATCCGGTAGTGGTAAATCTACACTGGTTCGTATGCTGAACAGACTGATCGAACCGACTGAAGGCAACATCCTGATCGATGGGGATGACATTGCTAAGATGGATAAAGAGCAATTAAGAAAAGTCCGTCGTGAAAAAGTATCTATGGTATTCCAGAACTTTGGATTATTCCCGCACCGTACGATTCTGGAAAATACTGAGTATGGACTGGAAGTTCAGGGAGTAGACAAGGCAGAACGTCAGGAGAAAGCTGAACGTGCCCTGGATAATGCCGGTCTTCTTCCATATAAGGACCAACGTCCTAATCAGTTATCTGGTGGGATGCAGCAGCGTGTCGGACTGGCACGTGCGCTTGCAAATGATCCTGAAATCCTGCTTATGGATGAAGCGTTCTCAGCACTTGACCCGTTGATCAGACGTGACATGCAGGATGAACTGCTTGAAATGCAGGACACGATGCACAAAACGATTATTTTCATTACACATGACTTAAATGAATCGCTGCGTATCGGTGACCGCATTGCCATCATGAAAGACGGAGAAGTCGTGCAAGTAGGAACAGGCGAAGAGATCCTGACGAATCCTGCCAACGAATATGTTGAACGTTTCGTTGAAGATGTCGACCGTTCTAAAGTTCTGACAGCAGAAAACATCATGGAACGCCCTCAAACTCTTCGTATCAAGCAGAGTGGCCCGCGTGTGGCTATGCAGCGTATGAAGGCTGATAATTTGTCCAGCATGCTTGTTGTCGATAAAAACAATGTGCTGAAAGGCTACGTCACGGATGAAGATGTTCTTGAGGCAGTAAAACAGGACAAGAAAGATCTGCAGGAAATCGTCCGCACGGATATTCCTAAAGTTCATAAAGAAACTTTGATTCATGAATTATACGATGTCATTCATAATAGTCAGACTCCAGTCGCCGTTGTTGATGGAGAAGACAAGCTGCTTGGTATCGTTGTCCGAGGACTCGTCCTTGGTGCATTAGTGAAAGACCGAGAGGAGGAAACAATAGATGAACAATAGTATATTAGACCAGATCCCCCGTTTACCCGTATCGGAATGGATGGCCAATATCATCACCTGGCTGACACAGAACCTGTCTTGGTTCTTTGGAGCGATTCGTGACGGTGGCGCATGGCTGATGGATGGCATTACAGATCTGCTTCTATTTATCCCGCCGCTCCTATTCATCGTCCTGCTTGTGGCTTTGGCATACTTTGCTGGCCGCAAAAAACTCGGACTGCCTGTTTTTACACTATTGGGACTACTTTACATCCATAACCAGGGACTATGGGATCCATTAATGTACACGATCACGCTTGTGCTCGTTGCCAGTCTGCTTTCCATACTGATCGGTGTGCCTGTTGGAATCTGGATGGCCAAGAGCCGGACAGCCAACTGGATCATTACCCCAATTCTTGACTTTATGCAGACAATGCCGGCATTCGTATACCTTATTCCAGCCGTTGCCTTTTTCGGAATCGGTATGGTACCCGGTGTATTCTCAGCTGTTATTTTCGCTCTGCCCCCAACTGTCCGCTTCACGAACCTGGGTATCCGTCAGGTCCCTGATGAAATGATCGAAGCAGCAGAATCATTTGGTAGTACCGGATCACAGCGTCTGTTCAAAGTTGAACTGCCTCTGGCTAAACCGACTATTATGGCAGGAATAAACCAGACTGTGCTGCTTGCACTCTCAATGGTTGTTATTGCCTCAATGATCGGAGCGCCTGGATTAGGTGAACGCGTCATCAATGCTCTCCAGCGTGCCCAAGTTGGGCCTGGATTCGTTGCCGGATTTGCTTTAGTGGTACTGGCAATCATTCTAGACCGCGTACTGCAAGGCTTCAATAAATCAGATAATTAAGCAAACACAGTACAATAAATACACTCAAAACTATGAAGGAGAGATTTATTTTGGATATGACATGGAAAAAGTTTGGACTAACAGCAGCATCTGCATCAGTATTATTTTTAGCAGCATGTGAAGATAATAGCGACACTGCAGACAACGGTGAAGAAATTGAAACAGTTGTCGATGGTGATGAAATTACTTTATCTTATGTAAGCTGGGATTCAGAGATTGCTTCAACACACGTCGTTGCAGAAGTACTTGAAGATTTGGGATACGACGTTACTTTGACAGCTCTTGACAATGCAATCATGTGGGAAGCAGTCGCTTCTGGAGACGCAGACGCAATGGTTGCTGCATGGCTGCCTGGTACTCACCAAGCACAATTTGATGAGTATTCAGACAGAATGGAACACCTAGGAACAAACCTTGAAGGGGCCGTAATTGGATTAGTCGTTCCTGAATATATGGATGTTGATTCTATTGCTGATCTTTCAGATGAAGCGGGTCAGACAATTACAGGAATCGAAGCAGGTGCTGGTGTTGTCGCTGCAGCTGAACAAGCTTTAGAGGATTACGAAAATCTTGACGGATGGAACGTACAGACATCTTCTTCAGGTGCAATGGTCCAGGAACTGACTACTGCATACCAGAACGAAGATGAAATTATCGTAACTGGATGGTCTCCTCACTGGAAATTCTCTCAGTTCGACCTGAAATACCTTGAGGATCCGGAAGGTTCATTCGGAGAAGCTGAAACAATCGATACCTTTGTACGTGAAGGGCTATCTGAAGACCTACCAGAAGCTTATCAGTTACTTGATAATTTCTACTGGGAAACAGACCACATGGAAGAAGTCATGCTTGAAATCCAGGAAGGTGCAGAACCTGAAGATGCTGCCCGCAACTGGGTCGACAACAATTCGGATCTTGTATCTGAATGGATTGAAGGAATCGGCGAATAATCTGATCCTTTAATCTTGTATCTGATGTAATGCGCAAGTGAACTACCCACCACTTAAATCCTCCGGATTTTGAAGTGGGGGCTTCCTACGAACTCCATTCTTGTCTGCACAGGTTTCATGCAGACAGAGGAATCGGATATGGGTAGGCTCAAAAGGCAGTCC
>NZ_BAAGIR010000143.1:0-4792 GCF_054658155.1 Alkalibacterium sp. m-11 | reverse complement strand
ACCGGCGGCATTCAAAGAAATTTTGATTGGAAATCAGTCAAACCAAGAACAAATTGCTGCGTAATTTCTTTGGTGAGGGTTAATCCGATAGGATTGTGAAGCATTTATTAGGGTGCGAAACTTGAGTTTACACTTATCTACATACAAAATTATTGGTACAATATAAGCCAAAGGCAAGAATTTACTGCAATCTATCTATAAAAACATGTATTGCAAGAAAAAAAGCTGTGCTATAATGCTGTAAAAATAAAGCGTTTACAGTGCGGAAAGTAGGATGACTGATGTTTGAGAAACCTGAAAAAGGAGTCTGGAGCAGGAAAACTTCTGATAAATGGCAAGATGGCTATTTCGTTGGGAATGGTGAAACGGGAGGTATATTATACGGAGGTAGTACACAGTTTAACATAGTTGTAAATCATCATTCACTGTATTTAAAATCTGATCAGATGGATAGTATACCGGATATTTCTAATTGTCTTAACGACTTAAGACGTACAATAAAAGAACAGGGATATCAAAAAGGTATTGAGTTTTTTGAAAAAGAAGCAATTGACAAGGGGTATGACGGGCTGACAATGAGTGACCTTTTCCATCCAGGAGGCGAGATCGTATTCTCCATCACCCCTTCAGTCGCCAATCCTACATCAAGATACATA
Source organism: Alkalibacterium sp. m-11 (assembly GCF_054658155.1). NCBI lineage: Bacteria > Bacillati > Bacillota > Bacilli > Lactobacillales > Carnobacteriaceae > Alkalibacterium > Alkalibacterium sp. m-11. Next base: position 4,136 of record NZ_BAAGIR010000143.1, on the reverse strand, counting down.
AGATCACTTGATTACGAGACGGGTATAATCTGTGAAGCCTTTTCGACTGAAAATGGTCAGGAATTCAGTAAAAAAATGTTTGCATCAAAAAAAGAGAACGCTTTATATCTTGAACTGAAGAGTGACGATATGTTTTCGATGGAATTTTCATTAAAAGAATTTGACCACTCCTTGCTTTCCCAGAGAAGTCAGCTGACAGCTAAAAGTAAGCTTGAAGCAGTGTATACTTATTTTAATGACAGTTATTACAAAGTATTCATAGAGTGGGATACAGATGGTGAGTTCACTGCAGAAGACAATACCTTCTCACTCAAGAAAGCAACTAGATTAAGAATGAAAGTGGCTGTCAATTCCGATCAAGCTGCAGCCATCGGTACATTTGAGGATATTGAAAAAGAACATATTGATTTCCATCGCAATCAGTACAATCAAGTGTCTCTGAGTTTATGCAAAGACACTGACAGAAATAAAAGTTACGAAGACTTAGTGGAACTGCTTGAATCAGAAGAGAGCATTCCTGTTAGTCTGTATGAAAAACTGTACGATGCAAGTCGTTATTTCATTCAGTCCATGTCAGGACCGGCACTTCCAAACCTGCAGGGAATATGGAGTGGAGACTTTAATCCACCATGGAGCGGTGATTTTACTTTTGACACGAATGTACAGTTAGCTATTGCATCTCTGGCAAGTCTGGGCTTGTTTGAAAACTTTTCCTGCTTATTCAATACCGTAAAAGCATATGAAGAAGATTTCAGAAAAAATGCGCAATGCTATTATAGCTGCAGAGGGTTTTTAGTACCTGTACATGCCAGTACGCGTGCCTTACATATTCACTGGAATAAAGAATGGCCGCTTATCTTCTGGACAGCTGGTGCAGGATGGTTAGCTCATTTCTACAATGAATACTATGACTATACACAAGACATAGATTTTCTGAAAAAAGTTGCCTTGCCTTTTTATGAAGAGACTCTACTGTTTTATGAAGATTTTATTGAATATGAGGATGATACAGCTGTATTCAGACCCAGCTATTCAGCAGAAAACGGAATGGGTAATAATTCTACAATGGATGTAGCTGTTGTAAAAGCAACGCTCAGCTATATAAAGAATGCTTATAAGGATTTAGGAATGGATGTTCCGGATAAATATGACAGGATAGAAAACAGGCTTCCGGCATACATGATCGATGAAGAAGGTGTGCTGAAGGAGTGGATAGACGAATCAGCTGAAGAAAATCCCAACCATCGACATTTTTCAAACTTGTATCCAGTTTTTCAGACAAAAGAGATTACTGCGGATCAGCCGGGCTTATGGAAAGCTGCACATAAAGCATTTGATAAGCGACTTGAAGCGTGGTTGTTGAGAGATGATGGAGATACCTCGTCTTCACATGGGAGAATGCATGCAGCGATGTGTGCAATCGCAATGGAACGATCAGAAGACCTGGAAAAAGCACTAGGAGCACTTGTCATGAATCAGTCTTTTTTCCGTCATTAGCTACAAGCCACTATAATCATCAGACTGTCTTTAATGTGGATGCCAACGGGTCTTTTCCTAAAGTCATACACGATGCCTTAATTTATTCAGAAGAACCGGGTGTAATAACTTTGTTTAAAGCTATCCCCTCTTGGCTGAAAAAAGGTACACTTAAAGGCATTAGATTGCCGAATACCATCAAAGTCGAGCGTTTTACATGGGACATACCCAATCATACATTTGAATTAGAACTGACCTCTAAACGTTCGAATACTCTGACTATTCAATTACCAGACGTATTTAAACCGATAGAAGAAGACACACCATCTTTTATAGAAGTAAATTTGAAAGCAAATGAGCCTGTTAGAATTCCCAGCAAACAATGAGGCAGTAGGAGCTGAACAGAGTGAAGAAAAAATTAAAAAATAAGCCTTATCCTGAATAATTCATACCTCTAATTTCAGAGGCTGTTTTTAAATATTGTTATATTTTCTTTATCGTTTTCCATTTTCTATCCTAATTATTTAATTTTTTTCGGTCTATTTAATTATTTTGAGACTTTTTACTTTTCAAACTCAAATTTTGGGCGCACTTCTCCCTAGGCCATTTAAATTCTTTTTAATAAACCAGGTTCTTTAAATGTGTTGCCGAACCCTTTGGATTTTCCTGAATACGGCATAAAACTCTCGTTGGTGAACATGAGAAATCGATAGTTTTAAATACATTTGTCTTGCAGTGCTGACTAGTTTTCCAGCCACTTTGAATAGATGGAAACGGATTGTGTCCACTTGGAGTCCTTTCGATTTTGGCTCAAAACACAAGGTGCGTAAGAAGTTAACCAGATTGTACGCCAACAGGCTAATCATCATGCGGGCCTCGTTTTCAATGAATCTGGGACTATCTGTTTTATCAAAGAAGAAGCTGTTCTTGGCTTCTTTAATGTAGTTTTCCATGGTACCGCATTTATTGTAGGTTTCAAACACTCTTTTAGCTGAGATGTTTTCTGAGAAATTCGTGACAATAAAGGAATGCTTAAAAAGGAGTTCGCCTACTTCTCGAGTTGAACGAATACACACTCGACGCGGTTTGAACCATGAAGCTGCTTGGTAGGAAACCGAATGATAATAGACTTCTTTTTCATCCCAAGGATGATGGTTATCATAGAACACAAACTCTTCCGCTAAACGATATAAATTCCTATTGGCCTTTAGCCGAATGACATACTGATTTTCGTATAAGTCGCATAAATCATAAACATCCGGTGTCGCGAAACCACTGTCTCCACGAACGAGAATATCAGTGGTTGGAATCGTTTGGTTATAATGTTCCAATAACGGTTCAAGAAATTCTTTGACCCCGTTGGAAGTGTATTGATTTCCTGATCGAAGCTTGGCTTTTAAAAAGTCGCCAGTCAAGCCGTCAAATGCCACTAAAGGATGGTAGCAATTCGTTCCATAATGGGCGTTGTAAGCAGTTTGTTCTTGATGACCAAAGGTATCCGAATGGGTAGAATCTAAATCAATAATCATATTTGTATCGTTGCGAACCAGACGGGCTTTGTCAATTAACGCTTGATTGAATACTTGAAGCGTCTTAATTGTCTCACCTTCTACACGATCATATAATCGAGAAATGGATGATTGAGAAGCCAACGGCTCATCAATTGATAACGTCTGTAATACCGGATCATGCTGTAAAATATTTGCAGCAGAATCAGTATTATAACCACCTATAAATTGTAGAATTATCTGTTTCAAAATCTTATGATTCGTATGCGTCCAATATTTACGACTGTCATTAAATGTAACAATGTCTTCAGAGAGCTGAGTAAATTTAAAAGCATCCATTAACTCATCGATTAGTACTAAGCCAGAATCACTTGATAAACGACCACCATCATGAGAAACGATTAAGTTATTGTTGAATTTCACGGCATTTTCTTGTAAAGTAACCACTGAGAGAACCCCTTTCTATGGTTGTTTGTAGTGAAGTAACCATATCAGAAAGTGGTTCTTTTTTCATCACCTAATGGGTGATGAAGTAATTTAAAATAAAGTTGTTCAAATCAACGATTAAGAGCATTTTTAGAAAAACTATGAATTATTCAGGACTGTAACTGATAATTAAGTTATTTAAGAATCGAAAAGAGTAGTTACTGATGGACTCTATTTAAAGATTTTATAATGATGTGCTACTAGTTGTATTAGAGGAAAGGCCAACAAATGCGATTAGTTTGCTTAAAGCTATAAATAAAAGGCCAATAATTGTAGATGCTTTAGAGCAAGGTGGTAACTGTAAATACTAAATACAATTTACCTTTGAAACATTGCAGATGAAAATCTAGAAGAAATGTATGAAAAAGCTACTTGGCCAGTCTGTGGCCCACCACCTAGGTTAACTGCCGCCAAACAATTAATGAAGTAAAACGGTGTATCCTTAGAACAAAAAATCATCGAAGAGTTTGCTTTTCTAATTTAAGTCGTATATTAAAGACAATAAAAATCCCTCCAAAAGTTAGAGTAAATGACTAACTTTTGGAACTGTCAAATTTTTTATGAAAACTAAAAATTAAAGGTGGTGAAGGCCCACTGACTATACCAATCGGAGCCGCATTTGCCCTTGACAAACACTTGAATGGTTTCAGTTAAGGTCACAAGGGT
>NZ_BAAGIR010000142.1:0-4819 GCF_054658155.1 Alkalibacterium sp. m-11 | reverse complement strand
CAACGGTTAGCTGAGAGAAAGAACAGAAAAGAAATAGCCGTGTAATTTTTAAAAAATAGTCATTTTGAAATTAGACGAGTGTTTCCTTTTTTAAAAAGTTAGTTATGAAATTGGTTCACTTAAATAAAAGATATACATTAACTTATTTTTGCACCAGGGATAGGGAACATTCTCTCTTCTTTGATTTAATTATCACTGATGATAAACTAATTAAGATAGGACAGTATCCATCTATAGCTAGCTTACTTCAACCAGAAATTAATAGATACAAGTCAGTTTTAGGGGAATATTATATTGAGTTTAGTAAAGCGGTAGGTTTATATTCTCATGGTATAGGCGTTGGCTCATTTATATATTTGCGTAGAATAATTGAAAAACTACTATATGAGAAGTTTAAGGAAAATTCACAAATAATAAATGTAGATGTAGACAAATTTAATCAAATGAAATTTGAGAATAAAATTGAATTATTGGAAGAATATTTGCCTCAGGCATTGGTTGAAAACAAAAACTTGTATGGGATTATAAGCAAAGGTGTTCATGAATTAGATGAAAAAGACTGTTTAGAAATGTTTCCGAATATGAGGATTGGAATAGAATTAATACTAGATGATATTTTAGCAGAAAAAGAGAGAGAAGAAAAAGAGAAAATATTGAAGAGATTTGTTTCCGACAAAACTGGAGAATTAAGAAATAAATAGGCATGAAAAGTGATAAAACTAGTTTATTAAAGCTTTATCACTTTTCAACTTATGAACCAATAGTCATTGAGTTTTTAAATGTGACTAGAATTTCTTTCTTTTCAAAAACTATTACATAATCTACTAGGCTATTCCACAGGAGAGGGTTAAATTTTGAAACTAACTCACCATGATTATTCAGTTCTTTTAGGAAAATTTCAAGGTTCTTCTGCCTGGTTATTTTATCCTTAATCTGGCCAGTTGTAGCTTCCAGGTCAGACTTGGTGGTATTAAATCTTTCCACTAGGTCATCATATCTTCTTTGATATTCATCTTGGTCCAGAGCTGTATGGGCATTTTCATTAATAATATTTTGGATCAAGTCCGCCACAACTTCCAGTTCATTCTGCAATTCAACCTTTTTATTTTCTAAATCTTCAATATTGAAAGCTGTAGTTTTTAGAATTCTGAAGTTAGCTATTATTTCATCTTTATCTTCCAGCAGCTTATTTGTAGCTTTTATAAATACCTCTTTGATGGTTTCCTCTTCAAGATGGGGAGTTTGGCATTTTTCTTTTCCACTGAATTTATGGTTACATTGCCAAACGACTCGGCGGTATTTACTGTTGGAATGCCATACCTTAGAACCATACCAACTGCCACACTGGCCACATTTAATCTTTCCAGCAAATATATGTGTTCCACTATGCCGATTTTTACCTGCTTGTCTGGTTTCAAGTTCTCGTTGCACCATATCAAATACTGCAGGGTCGATAATGGCCTCATGGTTATTTTCTACATAATATTGAGGAATTTCTCCTTCATTTATTTTCTTTTCTTTGGTTAGAAAATCTACTGTATAGCTTTTTTGTAGAAGGGCATCGCCTTTATATTTTTCATTTGTGAGGATGCTTCTAACTGTTCCAGCACTCCAGTTTTTCTTTTTTGCTGGGGTAAGGATACCATCTTTGGTTAGTTCTTTTGCTATACCATAAGGGGTCATGCCTTGCAAGAACATTCCATATATTCTCTTAATAATTGGAGCTTCTTCTCCATTTAAAACAAGATTGCCATCTTCACCCCTGTCGTAGCCTAAGAACCTCCTAAAGGGAACAGTGACCTTGCCATCGGCAAATCGCTTTCTTTGTCCCCAGGTAACATTCTCTGAGATGCTACGGCTTTCTTCTTGGGCCAGGGAAGACATAATAGTTATTAGCAACTCACCCTTGGAATCGAGGGTCCAGATATTTTCTTTCTCAAAGTAAATTTCTATTCCTTTTTCTTTAAGCTGCCTTACTGTAGTCAAGCTGTCAACTGTATTTCTAGCAAACCTACTAACTGATTTAGCAACTATTAAATCTATTTTACCATCAAGGGCATCAGCTATCATTCTTCTAAAACCTTCACGATGCTTTGTATTAGTTGCTGAAATACCATCGTCAGTATAGATATCTACAAATTCCCAATCATCTCTATTTTTGATGTAGTTGGTGTAGTAGTCAATTTGTGCCTCGTAACTTGTAGCTTGATCCTCATTGTCTGTTGAAACACGAGCATAGGCAGCTGTTCTTCGTTTCCTTTGCTCATTAATGGGGGCGGAGGTAAATCTGCTAATAGTAGCAGGTATGGTTGTTACATTTCTATTTGTTTTTATTCTGCTCATGTTTATCCCTCCATACCTTTACCATCTTTTTGCTCTGTTGTTTTTTACGTTCTTCAGACCAAGCTGGCTGTTGAACTTTAGCTTGCCATGGTCTAGTAGTTTGACTACCATCGTTGAGGTGGAAAATTAACTCATCGTTAGAAACTACTGTAATACGATCAATCCTATCTTTGAATTCAGTTTCATCGAACTCTTCTATGTTCAGGACATCGGCAGATATGCTTTTTAGAAGATTCTCCTCTAGTCCCTTATGTCCACATCCATTATATGGTGGGCATCTCCAGTGACGAGCCTTTTCCCCACTAACACGGGTGCTGGTGTTTCTGCGTAAATTCTGGCCACATTTACTGCAGCTAATTTTACTAGTAAAGCAGGTAATAGTTCCAGAACTCCGTGGGTTCTTTTTCATGTAGGCAGACTTTTTCTTTCTAGCTTCTGGTGTCCAGCATTCAGTTCTTGCTGATGATTGCCATTTTTGAGTTAGGATTTGACCATCGTAGAAATGAATGATTAGTTCATCTTGCCCTTTGACCACAACTTTTTCTACATCTTCAGTGAATGTTTCTTCATCAAATTCTTCTAAACTAAGGGCTATAGCGAGATATTTTTTAAGCATTTTTTCTGGTACATCTTTAGGATGGCAGTGAGCGATGCCCTTTTCACTTTTTGTCCTGCAGGTCCAAATATAGTAGACCTCTTTAGCATTTTTTCTTTGCCTTTTTCCACTTCGCCTATAGCTCTTTCCACAAATGTCACATTTAATTTTGCTGGTAAAGCAGCTAGTCTTTATAGACTTGTTAGCAAAGACTCCTAGTTCACGTCTTTTTGCAACCTCAGCTTGAACCTTATCAAATATTTCCTTTTCAATAATAACAGGATGAGTATTCTCAGCATAATACATGGGAAGTTCTCCACGGTTTATCTTTGTTTTCTTAGTGATATGGTCTTCAATATAAGTTTTTTGTAGCAGTGAATTTCCCGTATATTTTTCCTGTCTTAAGATGGCTCTTATGGAGGTGTTTGAAAAGTGCCCACCTGTATAAGATTTAATTCCCATCTCTTTAAGTTGCTTTTCTGTATGTTCAGCTGAGTAGCCCTTGAGGAAATTGTCATAAATAAGTCTTATAACTTCAGCTTCTTCTGGGACAATATTAAACTTTTCACCATCCCATCGGTATCCGTAGATACAGAAGGAATTTACTATTCCTTTTTGGAAGCCTTTACGAATACCCCATTTAACATTTTCACTAATAGAGCGACTTTCTTCTTGTGCAAACGAGCCTAGAAGGGTGAGCATAAGCTCTCCATCATCACTTAGTGAATTAATATTTTCACTTTCAAAGCGAACCTCAATTCCAAGCTCTTTTAGATACCTTACTGTTTCCAGTAAATCTATAGTGTTACGAGCAAACCTTGAAATTGATTTAGTTAGAATGATGTCTATTTTACCTTTTTCACAGTCTTCAATCATTCTTTGAAACTCAGCACGATTGTCTGTTGTTCCAGTAATACCTTCATCTGCATAAACACCTGCATATATCCATTCCTTGTTTTTTTGGATGAAGGAACTGTAATGACTTATCTGAGCAGACATAGAATGGAAGGTGCGACCCTTTTCTTCTGAAACCCTAGCATAGGCAGCTACTTTTTTTCTTTTTGGTAGGGTAGGTAGAGAAGGCTTTAGCTTCCTAACTTTCTTCATTTAATCACTTCCTTTCCTTACTATACATCACTTACAAAGCCAGTTAAGTCAAGGTAATATAGCAATTAAAGGAGCTAATTTAGGTTGATATTTTTTAAGCATTTCATCTTTAAATTGGTCATATTCACAAACTGTGATTAGTCCTTTTTCAAGCATAGATTTGGCAATAGCCATAGTGATCCCATAATCTTTTTCTGTTTGAAACATTTCCTCACTCATGCATATCACCTCCAAAACGGTGGCTGATATAACAGGAATGGCAGCAATACTTTCTTTTAGAATTACCGTAGGCAGTGAAGGGCTTACCACAATTTGCACAGGAGAAAGAATAAATGGCTTTCTTATTTACCATCTCAGGGTGGGCATTCCACCACTTAACACGGCATATATCACTACAGAATTTCAAAGGTTTCTTACCTAGAACTTGTTTCAGTTCTTTCCCACAGTTTTTGCAAAAGGTAAGGTCAATCTTTTTATTCCCTTTTCCAAAGTAACCGCCTAGATTGTTTCTTCTACAAAAAGACTTAATTGTATTTATTGAGATGCCAAGAGCATCAGCAATTTTTGAATAACTGAGTCCTAGTTGTCTAAATTCTATAATCTTTTCTTTTTGTAATTCATTCATGGATTTACCTCCCTCTGAGAGGCAGTTACTGTCAAATTTTTTTGTTCTTAAAGGTCTATAACCGTTGTTCTATCAAGGAAAAGACAAAAAACACTTGCCCCTCCCTCATTTATCGGTAAAATAGTAGGTATCCGACTACCAAACTATCC
>NZ_BAAGIR010000141.1:0-4864 GCF_054658155.1 Alkalibacterium sp. m-11 | reverse complement strand
GTATACAACAAAAATGACAGATTAACCACTTCAAGCTATCGCTTGACCGAAATTCATCTCCCACTTTCACTGGTGCTTCGCACCCATACGCTTAGAAGTGGGAGACTTCTTTCGGAATTACGTTAAAAAAGTCTATAAGAACTCGTCTTTTTATCAGAGACGGGTTTTTATGTCATTTATTATAGGTCAAAAATCAGTCGTAAGACCTATGACAAATCAGCTTTCTTCAGTCATAATATACGTTAGATAGGAAGCTAATAAAGACAGGGATAAAAACAAATGAGGATAAACCAAATAGGAGGGTGTACCATGAACGAAAGAAAACGTATCCTTGAGTTGATGAAAAATGGAGTTATTTCAACTGAAGAAGGATTGGATCTTCTGGAATCACTTGCCAAGAAAGATGACAGAAAAGAAGCAGAAGCAGCATTTAATACTGAAGAAAAGGCTGACGAGGCAGATGTGCACATTGAAGAAGCTCTAGACGATGACAACAGGGAGAAGCAGAAAGAAGCAGAAGCCTCACTTGAACAGCTGGTTTCTGAAATCAATCAGTATTCTGTGGAACTGGATAGGATTAATGAAAACCTGGCGAACAGAAAGAAATCTCTTGAGTTGAAGAAAGAAGAGCTCGAAGGACTTAAAGCGTCAGGAAGAAAAACCGTCCAAGAAGAAAAAGACAGAATTATTGAAAAAATCAGAGCCATCCAGAAAGAACTTGAACTGATCAAACAGCTGGATGATGTAGACACCACTGATGAAATCATCACATTAAGAGAAGAAATCAGTGACCTAGATGAACAGTTGTCTGATGTAGAAGAACTGAAGTCTGAAAAAGATGATGAAGCGGTCGAGCAGCTTCTTGATGAAATAGAAGAAATTGAGGAAGAAGTCAATGATCTGGCTGCTCAGAAAGCTGAACTCATGAAGAAACTCCACCGCACTAAGATGAAGCAGTGGACGCTGAAAGCTAAACAGGCAACTTCAAAGTTCGAGCTTCCTGAAGACTGGGAGAAAAAAGCGACAGAAGAATTGTCGAAAGCTGGAGAAAAACTGGATGCTGCAAGTAAAGAGTGGTCCAAGATCATCAAAACTAAAGTGGATCAGGCCTCTAAAAATGATGTGACAGAAACCATTCGTACAAACATTGAGCAGGCCATGAGTCATTTCGACTGGAAGGATATCAACTTGAAAATTCCTTCTTTAAGTACAAAGGAATTTACTAAAGAATGGCAGTACGACTCAACCTCAGCGACTATTCTTGACTTCAAGCTGGCTAATGGAAAACTGATTCTGAAACCTGGTCAGGGAGAAACAATGTCATTTAAGGCAAAAGGTAAATTATATGGTAAAATGGATGAAGACACACCTGAAAAAACATTCGATGCCAGAAGCACAGTAACGATCGACGAAGACAAACTGTTGTGTCATATGCCTAACAAACGTGTCTATGTTGAACTGGAAGTGACCCTGCCGCAGAGAACTTACGATTATGTTTCAATCACCATGCTGAATGGTAAACTGTCTCTCAAAGATATAGAAGCAAAAGATGTCTTTGCAAAATCTACTAATGGATCACTGACCTTCGAAGGACTGTCAGCAACCATGCTTGAGGCAAAAGGTTCGAATGGACAGATAATTGTCAAGCAGGCGGACTTGAGAGATGTCCTTGCAGGTTCAGTGAATGGATCGATCGTCTTTGACGGGAAAACGGAAAGTGCAGACTTTACTACGACGAACGGAGAAATTAAAGTTACACTATCCGATCAGAAAATTGTCAGAGTGAACGCGACTACTGTCAATGGAAATGTTAAAATGGCTCTTCCTAAAGGACGCGCTATTGAGGGAAAAGCTAAAACAACATTCGGAAAAGTGAAAAGCCGCTTGTCCGATACAGAACCGATGGAAAAAATCGAGCATACGATGCATGTAAAGCGTGTTACCGGTGATGCGCCAATGAGCTTTTATGCCGGTACTACAACAGGAAATATTTTAATTAAAGATACAGATAAATAATTGAACGGAAAGAGGAGTGTAAAATGAACAAATTATCAAAATCAAAAGATAATGCAGTCATCTTTGGTGTGCTGGGTGGTTTGGGTGAGTACTTCAATATCGATCCTGTTCTTCTAAGAGTGATTGTCGTTGTTGCTACTTTCATCGGAGTAGGGTCTACAGTGCCTATCTATCTCCTTTTAGCGCTCGTCATGCCGGAAAGTGATGATCAGACAAGTAAATTAGCTTCCAATAAGAAAAAACCTTCTCCTTTCGGTGGTGTCTCAGATAAACCTAAACGTAAAGAAGCCGAAAAACTGGAAGAGGACGACTGGAGTGACTTTTAATCTATGAAATGGTGGCAGCGCATTTTAGCTAATACTCTCATATTTCTGGCACTGGCTGGATTCCTTCAAGGGTTTCAGATCGATTCATGGGTGACAGCTCTTATAGCGGCAGTTGTATTCGGCGTTCTTAATGTTACAGTGAAGCCTATACTGGTTATATTGTCATTGCCTATCACAGTAATGACACTGGGCTTATTCTATTTTATCATCAACGGACTGATGTTGTGGTTTACCGCCGCACTAGTGAGCGGATTCGCCTTCAGCTCCTTTTCATTGACTCTGTTTGTGGCTCTTGTAGTGTCAGGACTCAATGCGTATTTCAATAATGCATGAAAAAAAGCTGATCGGCATAGATGCTGATCAGCTTTTTTCATGGAAAATATCCATATTACGAGCTAGACATAAACTTATCAGTTTTTACTTTTGTACAGATACATCGTCAACGGACCGAAGACAGCTAACAGAATTCCTGAAGATATCAGAGTCCAGACAATTTCTGTCCCGACAGTATACCCATGCATCAAGCCCCTTACTGAATCCACCAGCATGGAAATTGGGTTGATGCTTACAAATACTTCCAGTACTCTAGGCATGGTTTCAGGATCTACAAAGGCACTGCTTAGGAAAGTCAGAGGGAATATGATCATCATAGAGGTAGCCATTAAGGCATTTTCAGATTCCATGATAAGAGCCAGTACGGTCCATATCCACGACAGGCTGAAGGAAAAGATCAGGAGAAGGCCGACAGCAGAGACAAGCCCTATAAGTGTACCTTGAGGACGAAATCCCAGAATCATTGCAAAACCTATCATGATGAGACAGGCAATGGTGTACCTCAGCACATCAAAAGTCATTGATCCTACTAGGGATGAGGGGGACCAGATGGGTAAAGTACGCTGACGGTCAAAAAAACCTTTCTGCAGATCCTTATTTAAGTCCAGACCGGTATACATTGTAATCTGAATAACCGTCTGTACTAGAATTCCTGGAAGAATAAACTGTAAATAGTCCTGAACTGAACCTGCTATTGCTCCACCAAAAAGATAGGTGAACATTATCAGAAAAAGAATAGGCATGGCAGTGATGTCCATAAGGGCCATGGGTGTATGTTTAGTCTTGAGTAACGATCGCATAGCAAAAGTGCCGACAGACGACAGTGCGTGTGGCGGGGTTGGACGATGTGATGAGATGATCGTCTGCTGAAGATTATCTTTTGATTTATTCTGATTGAATTCCATTTTAAGTTCCTCCTTCTTATTCCTCGTCATCAGTTAAAGCTAAGAAAACTTCATCTAAACTCGGCTGGCTTAGGGAAAAAGTCACCAGCTCAATGCCTTCAGATTCCAGATTGTTCAGTGCTTTTAATGCTTCTGATGAGCTGCTGACGTTAACTATAATTTCAGATTCTCTGGATGATCTGCGGATTAAAGCATCAAACCTCGTTTCCAGCACTTTTTCTGCTTGTTCGATATCTGTTTTATTTTTAAGAGTAATATGAAGCATGCCTGATCCTACTGAAGCTTTCAGTTCGGAGGGTGTCCCTTCAGCAATGACCGCTCCTTTATTAATGACAGCTATACGGTCAGCTAGCTGATCGGCTTCATCAAGATACTGAGTTGTCAGCAGAACAGTTGTGCCGGCTTTAGTCAGTGCCCGAACGACTTCCCAGACCTGGTTTCTGCTTCGAGGATCCAGGCCAGTTGTCGGCTCATCCAGAAACAGGAGGTCCGGAGTGATAACGATACTGGCAGCAATATCTAGTCTGCGTCGCATCCCTCCAGAATAATTTTTGGCCTGCTTACTTGCTGCATCTGACAGGCCGAATGCTTCCAGCAATTCAGCTGCCCTCTGTTTGGCCTCTTTTCTTTTGAAGCCCATTAATCTGCATATCATGACTAGATTTTCAGTTCCCGTCAAATCTTCGTCAATGGACGCATGCTGCCCAGTCAGAGCAATACGAGGACGGATTTTTTTAGGTTCTTTAGTTACATCATATCCAAAAATATGCGCCTCGCCTTCATCGATTTTCAATAATGTACTGAGCATGCGAACGGTTGTCGTCTTTCCTGCTCCGTTAGGGCCTAAAAAGCCATAAACAGTTCCTTTTTCGATAGCCAGGTCAATGCTGTCCACTGCTGTAAAGGATCCAAACTGCTTTACTAGACCCTTTGTTCTGACTGCCAGATCGATTGTCTGATCCATCTCTACCACTCTCCTTTTTTGTTGAAGACAGATACTGATAATGATTTTAAAGTGATCAGCTGCTTTTTCAGCCTTCTCTACTAGTGTACTACATTGATGCAAGTTGTAAGGTGTAAAAAAGTAAAAGCTGTGACTACAGGCTCATAAATACTTAAATTAACCATGTACTTTAATCTTTAACTTTATATTAGTGCCTGAATTATTCATACCTCTAAATGTGGATAACTATTTCTATTAAACTCACTGCTTTTTTAGACATTTTTAAGTATTAACTGTCTATCATGCCACTTTATATTCTTCTCGATTAGATCGAAAACAAA
>NZ_BAAGIR010000140.1:0-4867 GCF_054658155.1 Alkalibacterium sp. m-11 | reverse complement strand
AAAGTCAAGTAATAAGCATAAAAATGTGAAAAAATTTAAAAAAAGAAAATAAGTGGAGGGAAAACTCAAAAGAGAAAACCCTAAATCCACTTATATAGAGCATCTATAGTTTCCTAGGTGTCTCTCAAGTATTGAGGAGGAAATGTCTATGGCTGAGAAAACAGATGTCTCTACTGCGCGCCGTATGATGAAAAGCCCGAACAAAAAAACGGCCCGGAGAGGACTAAAAATAATAAAACAGATGAAAAAAATAAAGAGAGGAGTCAGATGATATGAGAAAGACGGTTACTCTTGAGTGTGTTGAAACAGGTGAACGACTATATATCACAAGTAAAAATACCCGTAACAACCCTGAACGTCTGGAATTAAAAAAATACTCTCAGAAATTGAGACGAAAAGCTTTATTTAGAGAAACAAAATAACTGATAAATAAAGACCTCTGATTCTTTTAATGTAAAAGAGCCAGAGGTCTGTTTTTATAATGTGAAGTTAGATACGATGTTATCCATATTTTCTGCAAGTGCAACGAGTTGGGATACTTTCCCGCCGTTTCCAGCTACTTCATCCATAGAACTGCTGATCTGTTGGGCAGATGCGGATGTCTGTTCGACACCGGCAGCAGATTCTTCTGATACTGAAGCAATCTCTTCAATAGACGTATTCATATCGATAGTATTATGCTCGATATCCTGAAAACTGGTATTGATATCGGTAATTCTGTCTGACATACGGTGAAGCGACTGGGTGATTGTGTTGAAAGTTCGACCGGTCTCGCTGATTTTGATTGATCCTTCAGCAACTTCTTTATACCCAGCTTGAAGGTATTCGCTGACATTCTTTGATTCTGCCTGAATCGTGCCGACGAAACCAGTGATTTCTTTGACAGAAGTATTGACCTCTTCAGCAAGTTTGCGGACTTCATCTGCCACTACAGCAAAGCCTTTGCCTTGTTCACCTGCACGGGCGGCTTCGATCGCGGCGTTTAATGCAAGCAGGTTCGTCTGATTGGCAATCGCCTGAATGATTTCGACCAGGTTTGATATTTCCTGTGTCTGTGGATCCAGTTTGTCGACCCGTGTGACAGAATCTTTGACCAGCTTATCGATTTTGTGCATCTGCTGCTCGGATTCGTCCATCAATTCCTTCCCTTTGGTCGTATCCTCAAGAACTTTGCTGGAAAGACTTGTTATAGCTTCACCATTGTCGCTCGTCTGGCTGACCATCTGAACAAATGAATCCATAATTACTGAGAGTTTGCTTGCGCTTCCTGCCTGAGTTTCTGATCCGACAGCCAGTTCCTGCATGGTCATCGCGACCTGGTCAGTACCTGACATCACTTCCTGAGCTGATTCAGACAATTCCTTGCTGTTTAAAGTAAGCTGATAGGAAGCATCTGAAATATTCGTGATGATCTGTCTCAAACTTGTTTCCATTTCATTTATAGACGAAGTGAGTTTACCAGTTTCATCGGCTGCCTGGATATTCAGTGGAGCTGTATGCAGCTCGCCATTTGTAATTAGTGCGACTTTATCGACAACTTTGTTTATTGGTTTGGCAATCGATCGAGCAGTAACGAGGGCAATTACGATTGAAATTACGATAACTATAACGGAAATAATCAAGTCAAAGATCATTGATTGTTGACCACTGGCAATCATATCTGATCTCATCTGGTTGATCTGCTGTTCCCGAGCAACTGCTCTGTCAGACAGCTCATTCAATAGAGCAGTAGTCGTCGGAGCCAGTTCACCAAGATTTGCTTCTGCGAGCGCAGGGTCTCCTGCTGCATAGACATCAAAAACTTTCGTAAGCATTTGCTGTGTCCAATCATCATAGGTCTGGACGAGCTGGTCGATCTCTTCTCCTGGTATGAGCTGAGCCATCCGGTCAAAGTAAGGCTAGTTTTCTTCAGCATTTTCCACGAACATCCCACGATAGCGTTCTTCTCCAGTCATCAGATAAGCTCTGACATTTGTCGAACGTCTAGCTAGTGAAAAAGCGGCACGTTCGTTGGCAATCATTATACTAACATGGTTACCAGCTAAATGTTCAATGGAATCGTTCATTTCGTGTAAAGCAAAGTAACCTTCGAAGGTCAGCCCGGCCACCATGAGTATGAGTATACTGAACCCGAAGAGTATTTTAGCTCTCAGAGATTTGAAGGCGACAAGTGATTTAAGCTTAGTTAATAGATTGTTCTGTTCTTTTTTTGCGGATGTGTCATTTAAAGCCATTTCCATTGTACTTCACTCCTTTAATCAAATTATCGGTTGGAGTTAAAAGATATTTATGCATATCACAACGAATATTTTATAGACAAATAATACAAACCAAAAGGAACAGTGTGTAAATAATTAGTGTTTATATTAATGATTATTAAATGGTTAAATATGTATGCTTCTCCTATTAAAAAAACTGGATACACTTTAGAAATATAAATTAGAGAATTCAAAATCGTAAATTCTTAATGTCAACAAATCCTGCAATGCGCCTCTGATGATGAAATGTTCAAATTTATGTACTTTGATTAATTGTGAACAAATTTCGAAATGATGTGTTAAAACTATACAAATATTAATATTTCAATTTAACAATAAGACGCTTACGTAAACTGACCTTTGATGACTATTGACTGAAGCTGATAGTCCCGTATTATGAAAATAAGTTGAAAATAATTGTGAACTCCTTCAAAATAATATGAGACTAACTAAAAGTGATGGAATGAAAGGACTAAAAAAATGAAAAAAATGAGATTTTTGCTGTTAGGTATAAGTTCTGTTTTACTGATGGCTGCATGTGGTACTGAAACGGCTGATACAGATACAGAATCAGATGGGGTAGAGGAAGTCGAAGAACTGGTACTCGGCTATTTCCCCTCAGCTGATGTGGCAAATATGGCAGAATCGGCGAGACCACTTGAAGAGTACTTGTCTGACCAGCTGGGTATTCCGGTAACAGGCGAGGTGATGACAGACTACACGGGTCTGATTGAGGCGATGCGTAACCAGAATGCTGATGTGGCCTTCCTGCCACCTTTTGCCTATGTGCAGGCTGAAGAAAGAGCAAATGCAGAAGTGCTTCTGAAGGCCATTCGTGATGGGTCGGACTCTTATGTTGCTCAGTACAATGTCGCGGCTGACTCAGAAATCGGCTCAATTGATGATCTGATCGAATCTGAAGGGCTTGTCTGGGCATTTGCCGATTATACATCGACATCAGGGTACCTGTTCCCGGCTCAGCAGATGATGGATCTTGGCGTAGACGATCTGGATACTCACTTTACTCAAATCGATGTCGGCGCGCACGATACGGCATTACTTTCAGTCCTTGATGGGCAGGCAGATTTCGCAACGACTTTTGAAGATGCCCGTGTACGCCTTGAAGATGAGATTCCGGACATTTTCGAACAGATCAGAGTTATTGGAACCACAGAAGAAATACCCAACGCCACATTGTCTGTTCGTGGTGACCTGTCAGAAGACATGAAAGAGCGTATTAGTGAAGCTTTCCTTAATATGAATGATGACCCTGATATGCTGGAAGTCCTGGCAGATGTCTATAACTGGGAAGGGTTCGCTCCAGCTGAATCGGAAGATTATGATGTTGTCCGGGATGTATACAGGCAGTTTGAGGACTTAATCGAGGAATAAGTGGAATAAAAAAATCTGCTGGTATGCGTGACTCTCTTACAAGAGCTGCATTTGCCGGCAGATTTTTCGTTTAGTAGAACAAGAAGAAAAGAAGAGGAATCGCAATGGCTGGCACGAAATTCATAACTTTCAGCTTAGTCACTTCAAGAATGTTCAGCCCCAAAGCCAGAATAAGAATCGATCCGACTGCATTGATATCGTTGATCATCGCATCAGTCAGGATGATATCTAAAGCACTGGCGAATAAAGTGATGGCCCCTTGATATAAGAAGACAAGGACGCCGGAAAATATGACGCCAATACCCAGACTCGAAGCGAGAATGATACTGGTAATGCCGTCCATCAGAGCTTTTGTCAGCAGGATTGTATGATTTCCCGTCAGGCCGCTTTCCAGAGGTCCGACAATCGACATAGCGCCGACAGCCATGATCAGACTCGACACGACAAAACCTTTGGAAATAGATGATGAACCATTTTTAGACGGAAAACGGTATTCCAGAGACGTCCCGAGCTTATGGATTTTATCATCGAAATCAATGACTTCTCCCACAGCTGCACCAACGACCAGCGACAGAATGATATATATAGTATTTTCTCCGGACATCATGCCTGTAATGCCGATATAAATAGCACTGAGAGCCAGCGCGCGCATCAGAGCTTTCTCGATTCTTAAAGGAATCCCTTTGTTGACAAAAAGGCCGACTGTTCCTCCGAGAACGATTGCTAAAGTATTGATGATCACTCCAAAAAACATAGTAAAGAACTCCTTCGTTGACGTATGTATTCTAACCTACTATATAAGGCTATCTGGTTACATACAAATGGTTTGACAACAGGAAAAATAAAAAGAAAGATCAAAACCTGTGGGCTTCAATCTTTCTTCAATAACCCGTCCTCAGTAAACCGGTTATCCATCAGAATAAGTAAAGTCAGTCAGAAAGGGCCTCGCTGCTTATCAGTAGAAGGTCCATTACTCTCCATATTTATTATACCTCATTTTCAAATAAAAGTATGCAAGCGATTGCAAAATGAGATAAAATTAATTTTTATTGCTGCATGTCTGAGCATGAGATTATTCTGAAACTTGACAATAGCTATGTGTAAAATAGTTGTCGGAAAGTAAAATAGTAGGGCAAGAAATTAAAGTAGACAAAAAGAAAGAAGACCCTTAATCTAGAGATAACCACAAATCCAGAAAAGAGGTCTTCTTATGAATC
>NZ_BAAGIR010000139.1:0-4880 GCF_054658155.1 Alkalibacterium sp. m-11 | reverse complement strand
TGGAAATGAGATGGTTCCTGTTTACTATAAGAGTATTCACGGTATCGTCTACGATAATTCAGAACTGAAAAAGTAATGGCTACGCACTATCCCAAAAGGGCGAAGGCGTAGCCGAAGCTTTTTTTATATGAATACTCAGCATATTCTTAGACATTTTTTAGTGTATTAGCTATGATGTACATATAGCACTCTTTATTGAGATGCTTCTCAGTGAAGAGAATAATGAATGGAAGGTGACGCATATGCAAGAACTTTTAACATTCCCGACAGACGAACTGTTTAAAGAGTACGAGGTAGTCGTTTCGATCTCACTGAACAATGAATCGAATGCAGTAGAAATAGAAGCGAACCAGATTCAGTTCCAGAATTTACTGAAAGAGGCAAAAGTTAAACTTTGTGAGCTGTACGATGAGAAATATTGCAATACGCTTCTCGAAAAAGTGAAGCCGCTTGTAGATCATTCAGATTTCTGGAGACAGATGACTCAAAGTGTCGTCTTTTATCTCACCCCGGACGAAGTCTACTATTACCGCTTGAGTGTGCCAATTCACACTGGAACTGTAGTAGCTGAACAACCATATATCTTACCATTGATCGCCAATTTCCAGTATGTAAGCTATTATCACCTGCTGGCTCTGAATCATGATAAATTCAGTTTATATAACGGCAGACGCAACAAACTGCAGGAAATAGATCTGCCTGAAGAAGCCCCTGACACACTGACTAAAGCTTTAGGGGACGAGCTGACTGGTGGAGAGCTCAACGTCGGATCTTATAATGGAAGTGAAGGGAACAGTGGTGGCGTCTTTCACGGACATAATGAGAAAAGCAATGAAGTTGAGATTGACCAGGAAAATTATTTCCGTGAAGTTGATAAATATGTCTTTGAACATTATTCCAAGCCGACAGAACTACCTTTAGTCCTATTCGCTCTGCCGAAAAATATAGCAGATTTTGAACGTTTGTCAAAAAATGAATACCTTGACGAAACACGTATTGAAGCTTCTCCATCGCAGTTATCATTTAATGAGATTCAATCACATACTTCTGAAGTGGTGGATGAGATCATTAACCGCAGATACAAGAAACTCGTTGAGAAATTTAACGAAACGACACCTGAATATCGACTTGAAGCCCAGTATAATGACTTGGGAATGGCAAGTATTCAAGGGAAAATCGACGTTCTTCTGATCGAAGACGATTACCAGGTCCATGGTGAACTTGATGAAAACGGACAGTACCAGGAAAGCACAGAAACTAAAAAGTATGTAAACCAGCTTGTTCATAACGTACTCAAGACTAAAGGAGACGTCTATGTTCTGGAAAAAGCCAGCATGCCTTCAGATACAGGTATTGCTGCAACTTTAAGATTCTGATTCATAAAGAATAAGAGTAAAAGCCGGGGCCAATGACTCCGGTTTTTATTTTAACTAAATGTCCCTATCACCTTGACTTACCGACTTATTATCGGTATACTGACCTTTGTGTAAAATATCGCAGCGGGAAGCGGTAACCGCGTCAACAGTTTCTTGCCATATGAATCATATGAGCGCAATTGTGTAACCAGCGGCTGCAATTGGTGAAGATTGAAAAGAAACTGCACGTATTACTAAGCTTCCATTCGTTATTTTACTCCATTGCAGTTTTTGAATAAAACTGACAACAATTTAAATGGAGGAATCCCAAAATGGCAAGATACACAGGACCATCATGGAAAAAATCAAGACGTTTAGGCATCTCTTTGACCGGTAGCGGAAAAGAACTGGCAAGACGTCCATATGCACCAGGTCAGCACGGACCTACTGCGCGTATCAAACTATCTGAATACGGCCTGCAGTTAAAAGAAAAACAGAAACTTCGTTACATGTACGGGTTGAACGAACGTCAATTCTTCAACTTGTTCACTAAAGCAGGTAAAATTCGTGAAGGTAAGCACGGTGTCAACTTCATGGTGCTGCTTGAACAGCGTCTAGATAACGTTGTTTACAGACTTGGACTTGCGACTACTCGTCGTCAGGCTCGTCAGCTTGTAAACCACGGTCACATCACTGTAAACGGCAAACGTGTCGATATTCCATCATTCCACGTATCAGTTGGAGATGTAGTCGGCGTTCGTGAAAAATCTAAAAACCTTAAAATTATCAAAGAATCAGTTGAATCTATTTTTGGTCGTCCGGACTTTATTACGTTCGACGATGAAAAGCTTGAAGGATCTCTTACACGTCTACCACTGCGTGAAGAAATGCCTGCTGAAATCGATGAAGCGTTTATCGTTGAGTACTACAACAGATAATCCGATATTAACAGTATAAAAAAGCCTTCTGTCATTAAATCGACAGAAGGCTTTTTTAGATTGACTGGACACGTCAGAATTAAAGAGCTTCGAGGAGAACATTACAGAATTCTTCCAGCATTTTTTTGTCATCTTGCGAGAAACGATTCTTGATTGGCGCATCAATATCAAGGACACCGATTTTTCTACCGTCTTTGATAAGCGGAACTACAATTTCTGACTCACTGGCTGCATCACAGGCAATATGACCTGGAAACTGATGAACATCAGGAACGACAATTGTTTCTTCGTTCTTGAATGCCGTGCCGCATACTCCGCTGCCGTCCTTTATTCGAACGCAAGCTACTTTACCCTGGAAAGGACCCAGGACGAGTTCCTGATCAGTTGTGTCCCACAAGTAGAAGCCAGCCCAGTTTACGTCTGTCAAGTGATCAAAAAGCAGAGCAGAGGCATTGCTAAGATTGGCTATCTGGTTAGGCTCATCTGCCAGAACAGCCTGAAGCTGCTTATTTATCATATAATTCAGTTCTTTTCCCATGATTCTTTCCCTTCGCTACTTATGTTTTTTTTTAGAATTTGCTTGCTAGTATAACATAATTGATCTAAGTTTGATATACTATATAAAAGAGAACAACGGTAGACTCTCGTATCTACTGCTGGAGGGAATAAAATGACAATCGAAATTGTCGTAGCAATCAGCATCGTCATACTTGCAGTGATAGTGTATTTCAGTACATATTACCTCAAGAAAACACATTATACTGATATCGACCGACTGGATCACAAAAAAAAGGACGTATTCAGTTATTTGCCTAATGAGAAAGCAGATAAGCTTGAAAGAATGGCAATTAGTGGCCAATCTAAAGCATCAGCTGAAATGGCTGTCAGTAAGGTGAACTTGATCAATGATGAACGACTGCCGGAAGTAGAGGCGTTTTTATTTGATGCCGAACAAGCCACAGATCGTTACCGGTTCAAGCAGGCTTCAGACTATCAGAAAAGAGCAGATGAATCGCTGAAAGCTATTGAAGAAGATGTCAAGCAGATAGTCAGTACGATCGATGAATTGCTGCAGCGTGAAGAAGCGAATCTGAAAAAAGTCGATGCCATTAAGAAAAGGTACCATAAAATTAGAAAAGAACTGCTGGCGAACAGCTTTACTTTTGGCGACAGCATCAATAATCTTGAAGACAAACTGGGTGACATTGAATCCAAGTTCACCTCGTTTTCCGATCTGACAGCATCAGGAGATCACGAAGAAGCTAAGCTGATTGTATCTAAACTGGATAAAGATATGTCAGCGATGGAAAAGCTAATGAGTCGTATTCCTGAACTGATCAAGACGATCAACACGTCCTATATCAAACAGAAAGAAGAGATAGTCGAAGGGTACAGCACTCTGACTGAACAAGGGTATCTCTTTCCAGAAGCAAATGAAATGGAAAATAAGCTGAACAAGCTCGATAAGGATATCATTGAACTGAAATCTCATGTTGAGGAACTGGATATTAAAAAAGCAGATTCTCAAAGTGAAGCCGTCGAAATACAGATCAATGACTTATACGATCTTATGGAAACTGAAATTGAATCCAAGGCATCGGTAAACACCTTAATCAAGAAACTGAAGAAGATCATATTGTACGTTCAGGAGCAGAATCGTGAAATGGGCTTTGAACTTGACCGGATCAACCAGAGCTATACCCTCTATCAGAATGAGGAGAATCAGTATAAAGACCTGAAAGAGGCCCTAAAAGAACAAGTCAAACTGATCGGTGAGGTAGAAGCAGAGCTTTCAGAAGAACAAATACCGTACTCAACTGCAGAAGGGTTACTTAAAAAGAGCTTCGAGCAGTTGGAGAATGTGTCCCGGACTTATGAGACAATGTCGAAACAGCTCTATTCCTATAGAGAGAAAGAGCTGCAGATCAAAACTGATATTGAAGAAATGGAAATGGCATTAAGGGAAATGAAACGTTACATTGAAAGCAAGCATCTTCCGGGTCTGCCGAAAGCTTTTCTGGATCTCTTTTTCTACACAACAGATCACCTGGAGGCTTTATCCAAGGAACTCGCCAGACCTCGTCTAAATCTGAAAGAGGTGCTATCTCTTCATAAAATGTGTGAAGACGATATCGAATCACTGGCAGACCAGACCGACGCGATCGTCGATGAAGCTCTCCTGACAGAACTGACCAGCCAGCGCCTATACAGACATAAAGACGAACATCCAGAAGTAATCGAGACAATCAAATACAGTGAATCGCTCTTCCTGGATGAGTATGATTATAAAACTGCCCTTAAAATGGTCAGAGAAAAACTGGAAACAATTGAGCCTGGTGCATATCAGACCCTATCCGAAGAGTATAAAAAAGATAAATCGTATGATTAAAACTTAATTTACGGGAAAAGTCAGTCTAGTACTGGCTTTTTTCACGGTCAGCATACTGCGGGTAATACACCAGTCTATGTGTAAAATAGTTGTCGGAAAGTAAAATAGTAGGGCAAGAAATTAAAGTAGACAAAAAGAAAGAAGACCCTTAATCTAGAGATAACCACAAATCCAGAAAAGAGGTCTTCTTATGAATCA
>NZ_BAAGIR010000138.1:0-4908 GCF_054658155.1 Alkalibacterium sp. m-11 | reverse complement strand
GTCCAATGGGACAACTGAAGAAAATGTTTGGGTAATGAAACACACAGAATGAGCCATTTTAATATTAAAATTGAAGAGTTACCATCTCTAGAAAAAAAGTTTCCGCCAAAGTCTTGACACATACAAATAGTCATATTGGTGTTGTAAATGGAAACGTTTCAGTGTATAGTTGAAAACGATGAGAGAGTTTTTTAAAAAAACAAGAGAGAGGAGGACGTGCAAGATGAAAACATCAGTAAACCGAAACGATAAAATAAAAACTACTTTTTGCACACAGCTGACTCCCAGTATGGGATGGCTGAACCCTCCTTATTCAATAATAGAATGAATCCCTTGTTTTTTTGCGTGTAATCAACCAGAAAACTATTCGGACAGTCTATTCTCTTAAGGGGATGGACTGTCTATTTTTTTGGAAAGAAAGGAAAGAAAAGATGTTTGACGTACTGGTAAAACTGAAATTTTATTTTAAAGAAAACAAATGGCAATACCTCGGCTCCATTATCGCTCTGGCCGTCTCCAATATATTTGCTGTCATTATTCCATTTATCATTGGACGATTTATTGATGCGATCGTCACAGGCGAGATGAATGCCGCTGTGCTCAGAACGTATAGCCTTCAGTTCGCAGGTCTGGTCATAATCACCTATGGTCTTGATTTTCTATGGGGATATGGACTGTTCGCCGGGGCCTATAAATTACAGAAAGAGATGCGCAGTAAGTTGATGCGTCACTTTTTGAGAATGCGTGCGCCGTATTTTGAAAAGTTCCGTACGGGTGACTTAATGGCCCGTGGGACTCAGGATATACGTGCCCTGGCTGATACGGCAGGATACGGCATGCTTGTCCTGATGAGTGCCACAGGCTTCACTGCCACATTGGTGATCATGATGGGACTGACCGTACACTGGGGGCTGACTTTTGCAGCAGTTATTCCGATGCTGCCGATGGCTTATGTCATAAAGGTCAAAGGAGCTCAAGTTGATGAAGCCTATGAAATTGCTCAGAAATCATTCTCTTCTGTCAACGATGACGTACTGGAAATGATCGACGGCATGCGCGTGATTCGTGCCTATGTCAAAGAAGCTGATTTTATAGACAAGTTCAAGGAACAGACAAGCGGACTGCTCAAGAAGAACAACAAAGTATCCGAAATTGCAGCTATATTTGCACCGACTGTCAAGGCTTTTGAAGGACTTAGCATCATGATTGCATTGAGTTATGGGGCAATTCTGGTAGCGCAGGGGACGCTTAGTGTAGGAGATATCGTCGCATTCCAGATGTATCTGGGCATGATGATCTGGCCGATCATTTCGGTATCCGAACTGGTACTCATTCTGCGTCAGGGAAGTGCGTCTATGAGACGTGTCGATGAAATCAGATATGCAACAGATGAACTGAATTTCAAAGGAACGATCGAAGCAGAACAAGTCGATGATTTTGAATTTGACGAGTTCACCTTCAAATACAGTTCAAGCGAAACAATCAATCTGGATAAAATCAGACTGGACTTAAAGAAAGGCAAGACGCTCGGAATCGTCGGAAAGACTGGATCAGGAAAAACGACTCTCATCAGACAACTGCTCAATCAGTTTCCGCTTGGTTCGGGAACGTTCAATATGGGCAGTTCGGCATACTCAGAATATAACGATCCATCATTAAGACGACTGATCGGATATGTGCCACAGGATCACGTCCTGTTCAGCCGATCCGTAAGAGACAACATTGCCTTCGGTAAAAAAGAGGCCACTGACGAGGATATCTTGGTAAGTATCCGCATGGCTTCCTTTGAAGAAGACCTGAAAAATATGAATAGGGGACTGGACACCATGATCGGTGAGAAAGGCGTCTCGATCTCTGGAGGTCAGAAACAGAGAATCTCCATTGCACGTGCGCTGATCAAAGATCCGGACATTCTTATTCTGGACGATTCCTTATCTGCTGTGGATGCCAAGACAGAACAGACCATCATTCATAATATTCAGCAGGTCAGAGCAGGGAAGACGACAATCATTTCTACTCACCGCTTGTCCGCAGTTAAAGAGGCTGATGAAATCATCGTTCTGGACAACGGAGCGATTTTGGAACGTGGCACTCATGATGAGCTGATCGACAAGGGCGGCTGGTACTATGATCAGTTTACAAAACAGGAAATAAAAGAACTCACAGAAAATGAACCTCTGTCATCACCAGATCCATACAAGAGGAGGGATGACTAATGAAGACAGTTAAACGGTTAGTTTCTTATATGAAATATTACAAACTTTACTTTACGATCGGAATCGGACTGGTCGTTTTGTCCATGGTCACCGACTTGGGTGCACCAATCATTGCTCAGCGCATCATTGACCAGGTCATCACCCCTGCAGCTGCAGGGAACGAAGAATTTACAGATGTGCTGGTCCGACTGATTGCTATTTATTTCGGCTTGATGATTTCGACCGTCATCACCCGATACATTTCGGCTATTTATCGTATGCGTGCGGCAAACGGGATCATCAAAATTTTGAGAGACCAGTTGTACACGCGTGTACAGGAACTGCCAATCAATTATTTCGATAATCTACCGGCAGGAAAAATCGTTGCACGTATAACAAACGACACAGAAAGTCTGCGCCAGCAGTTTTACGTCGCAACAGTCGGCCAGATCCTGATCAATGTATTCTACGTCATTGGAGCATTTGCAGCGATTGCTTTCTTCCACACGGGACTGGCACTGACTCTTTTGGTTCTAATTCCTATAATGTTTATATGGAACAAGTATTATACAAAATACGCCAGAGTCTTCCACCGTAAAGAACGTGACCTGAACTCGGACATCAACGGGAAACTGAATGAATCGATTCAGGGCATGCAGATAATCCAGGCTTTCGAGCAGGAAGAACGCATCCAGGAAGAATTCGAAGACATCAATGGAAAGTGGTACGAAGTCATGCGGAAGTACGTGATTCTCGACTCTGCCTTCCAGTGGACATTTGCCGACTTTCTTCGCCGGCTGTCACTATTGCTGCTGATGGTCTACTTCAGTACACAGTACATTAATGGGGTACTAGGGATTTCTGTGGGGATGTTGTATCTCTTTGGAGATTTTGTCAGCCGTCTGTATGAGCCGATCAAAGGAATCATCCAGCAGATGGCCTTCGTTCAGCAGGCGATTGCAGCTGGAGACCGGGTATTTGAAATAATGGACATGAAACCAGAAGACAACCCGGAAGCAGCGATGGAAGTGACAGAAGGACGCGTTGCGTTCAATCACGTGACATTTGGTTACACGGAAGAAAAAGATGTTCTGAAAGACATTCACTTTACAGCTGAACCGGGTCAGACAGTCGCACTTGTTGGCCACACCGGATCAGGAAAAAGTTCGATCATGAACCTGCTCTTTAGATTTTATGATCCGCAGATCGGGGAAATTATGATCGATGGCCAGAACACAAAAGAGTTTTCCAGACAATCTGTCCGAGAAGATATGGGCATTGTCCTGCAGGATCCGTTCCTCTTTACTGGGACAATCTACTCGAACATCACGATGGACAATCCGAGTATCTCTAAAGAAACCGCGATTCAGGCACTTCTAGATGTCGGCGGACAGGATCTGCTGGACAAATTTGAAAAAGGGATTGACGAACCGGTTGTCGAAAAGGGGAGTACATTAAGCTCTGGTCAGCGTCAGCTGATTTCCTTTGCCCGTGCACTTGCCTTCGATCCGAAAATCCTGATTCTCGATGAAGCAACGTCTTCCATCGATACGGAAACGGAAGAAATCATTCAGCACGCTATGAACGTTTTGAAAAAAGGACGGACGACCTTTATCATTGCTCACCGTCTGTCAACGATTCAGCATGCGGATCAGATCCTGGTGCTCGATCAGGGAGTCATTAAAGAACGCGGTACGCACGACAGCTTGCTTAACCTGAACGGTGCCTATGCAGAAATGTACGAAATGCAGAAAAAAGGTCAGGCTCTTGCTTCTTAAGAATTAAGAATAACAAAATGTCACACTTTAGCATAGGATGACAAAGTAAATGACCGGAATACAAAAAAAGAGTCATCATCTCGACTGAATCGGGAGGATGACTCTT
This sequence comes from Alkalibacterium sp. m-11, assembly GCF_054658155.1. Lineage (NCBI taxonomy): Bacteria > Bacillati > Bacillota > Bacilli > Lactobacillales > Carnobacteriaceae > Alkalibacterium > Alkalibacterium sp. m-11. The sequence continues at coordinate 829 of NZ_BAAGIR010000138.1, read as the reverse complement.
TTTTATGATTTTATAATTAGTAAGGTGAGCGCGAACTGCTTGCCTGATCCTTGAGCAGCTAATTGTGGAAGAAGGTTTCAAACAATGCAACTCCCAAGGCAAAGACAAAACCTGCAACAATGGCTTCTCCGTCAGTCATGGCAGTCAGATAGGTCACAGAAATTACGAAAGCAGCCCCGACATCGACGAAAGTAGCGACCATTTTCCTGCTGTTTTTTAAGATAACCAGACCGCCTAAAATGTAAACAAGTATGGAGATATATTTAAATGAAATAAATGAAATCTAGTTATAGCACAATAGAACAAAACAGATAGAAGATACTGTTAGAAAGCTTCTAGTTATAGTTCATCAAACAATACAGGAATAAGCTGCTGCTAAGTGACCTCTAGCTGTAGTTTATCAAAATAAGAAGTATAGTCTTGCCGTTAAACCTCTTCTAATAGCAGTTTAGTATAGGAAAAGACACTAAGATGACGCTAGATTACCGTTAACTACAGTTCACGAAAAAAAATGATACTAAGGTACAGCTAGAAATGATCCTAGCTGTATTTCAGAACGATTAAGACCAAGTAAAGTAGAACGAGAGAAGCATTGGACATAAGCCAAAAAGAATTAATATAGAAACAGGAACTATTTAAGAAAAAGAGAATCAAGAAATAAAAAAGGAGAACTGCCTACGCAGTTCCACCACTTATAAAATCCTTTGAGACTCCCACGGCTAAAGCCGCAAGCCCGAACCTTTCGGTTTGACGGGTGGGATTCTTGAGTGCTTGTACGAACGCAGTCCATTTCTGTTTTGTTCAAGCCTCAAGGTGAGGGCATCTCATT
>NZ_BAAGIR010000137.1:0-4916 GCF_054658155.1 Alkalibacterium sp. m-11 | reverse complement strand
ATGTTTGTTGGTAACTACATTTTACCAAAGAGAGGTGTCTTTTTCTGTACTTTTAAGTTCAATATTCTAACTGATCTTTACGGTAAAAGGATAGAACGTCGTTCTTAGGGGTGCGAAACTTGAGTTACTTATTTAAAACAATGAAGGATAAAGGGGTTCATCAGTCATTCAGTAGCGATGCACCGATCGTTTCATTCGATCCGTTTGAAAATATTCAGTGTGCAGTTACACGAAACAGACTGAATGAGCCGCTTGAGAAAGCCTATCTTCCTAACGAAGCGATGTCTATCTATGAGGCAGTCGATGCCTACACTTATGAAAGTGCCTATGCGAGCTTTGATGAGGATATAAAGGGACGAATTAAAGAAGGTTATCTGGCAGACTTTGCTATACTGAATCAGGATATTTTTTCAGTTACTCCTTCTGAGATAAAGAATATAACAGTGAATTCCACTTATGTAGATGGAATAAAAGTGTATGAGGAGGACAAGGGATGATCAATGAGCTAATCACTAAAGTGCGTTTGAAAAATTTTATGCTTATCATAATAGGCTCAGTTTTATATGCGACCAGTGTGAACGTCTTTACTGTACCAAACGATTTGGCTGAAGGAGGCCTGACTGGGTTTTCTCTGATCCTTTTTTATCTTATCGATATCCCACCATCTTATACGATTTTTATTATCAACATGTTCATACTGGCTGTTGGATATAAGTTTCTTGACAAAAAAACGCTCCATTATACTCTCGTAGCCAATGCGATCATTTCGGTTATGCTCCTCGTGGTCACAGGTTATCAGTTCATTCCTGAAACGACTTTGCTAGCCCCAATCGGTTCAGGCATTTTTATGGGTGCAGGTATTGGCCTGATTATGCTGGGTCACGGGACAACAGCAGGCAGTGATATTATTGCCAAGTTGATGGAGAAATATCTCGGGATAAATATACCAACTGGTCTTTTGATGATCGATGTGTTTATCGTCCTGCCCAGTGCATTTGTCATTGGTGCAGAGAATGCGTTTCTCACATTGATCAACCTCTACATTCAAAGTAAGGTCATTGACTTTATTCTAGAAGGGTTGAATCCGAGAAAATCCTTCTTTATTATATCTAAAAAGCATCTAGAGATTGCCGAAGCCATCGAAAACCAGCTCGGGCGAGGCATTACCATATTGGATGGACGTGGCTACTACACTAAGGAGAAGAAAGACATTCTTTATATCATCATCAGTCGACGGGAAGTTCTTCCAATTAAGCGTATCGTAGAGGCTATCGATCCGAATGCCTTCATGACCATCTCACATGTTCAGGAAGTTACTGGAGAAGGTTTTTCCTATCTGGCTCAGGAAGTGCAGGCTGAACGGATCACAGAAGCGGAAGAAGAGTGGATCGAAGAACAAAGGGTTGCGAATGAAAGTGAATAGTTTATAATGATTATTACATGATAAAAACTATAAAGGAGTGTCGCGATGTCTGACCACCAGCTCGAAATTAGTAACATTTCATTTAAGACAGACAATCAGTCTATCCTGGAGTCGATTTCTTTTTCTGTCGAGAAAGGGGAAAGGGTAACGATAACAGGACCGTCCGGAGGAGGAAAGAGCACCTTATTAAAGATCATCGGGAACATCATCAATCCGACTGACGGAAAGGTTTTGTTCCATGGAAAGAACATACAGGAGACCAATCCTCTAAAGTATCGCCAGAAGGTCTCCTACTTTTTCCAGAACGCTTCGCTCTTCGATCAGACTGTCAGGGACAACCTGTCTTTTCCATATGACATCAGAGACGAAGAATTTGATGAAGAGAAAGCGAAAGATATGCTTGAACGCGTCAGCTTGAGTCGCTCCTACCTGGATAAGCCTATCAACGAACTCTCCGGTGGAGAAAAACAGCGTGTAGCTTTGATCAGAAACATGATGTATCTTCCGGAAGTTCTCTTACTTGATGAGGTGACCAGCTCGCTTGATGCTGAGAATAAGGAAATTATTCACGGGATACTGGACACTTTAAATAAAGAGAATGGCCTGACTACATTATCTGTCACCCATGATGAAAATGAGATCAGTCAGGCAGACAGAGTGATCACGATCATCGACGGCAGACTGGAGGACTCTAAATGAACGCTAATCTGGAAATCAATAACTTTTCGCTGTTCCTTTCTACAGGTTTGCTGATCATCGCCATACTTATTGCATATAAAGAGAAGCTTGAACTCGGTAATGATATTTTTATTGCCGGCATAAGAGCAGTAATCCAGCTGTTTATTATCGGCTATGTCCTGAGCTATGTAATACAGCTTGACAATGTGCTTGTCACACTCGCTATGGTAATGTTCATAGTGTTCAACGCAGGCTTCAATGCTCATCAGAGAAGTGACGGGATACCGCATTCCTTAACTATTTCACTTTTCTCCATAACCATAGGTACTGCAGTAACTCTGGTCATTCTCGTTGTTTCCGGGGCAATTGAATGGCTGCCGTCCCAGATCGTTCCCATTACAGGAATGATTGCAAGTAATGCAATGGTCGCTATCGGATTGACTTTCCAGTCTCTGAACTCAAAATTCGCTGATCAGCGTCAGCAGGTTCTTGAAAAGCTGTCACTTGGGGCCAATGAAAAGCAGGCATCCATGAGCATTATTAGAGCCAGCGTGAAAACGGGGATGAGCCCATCGATTGACAGCACAAAGACCGTCGGACTGGTCAGTCTGCCTGGTATGATGTCCGGTCTGATATTTGCTGGAGTAGAACCGACAGAAGCCATCAAGTATCAGATCGTTGTTATGTTCATGATTATCGCAGTGACGAGTATCGCAAGCTTCAGTGCCAGCTACTTGGCATACAGACAGTTCTATAATGAGCGGAAACAGCTGACGATATAAAATAATACAAGCTAATATATTTCAAAAACCGTCTTATTTGTCACATAATTGACACTAAGACGGTTTTTGAAATAGTCTCGTAAGGATGTAATGATAACAATACAGACTGACTAAAAGGAAGTAACAGATGGTCTAAACCCCTTTTCTTTTATAAAGTGCATGGTAAGATACATACAGTTATCCGGGCAAGACCTAGGGTAAATAGCAAAAAGACACTACAGACGAGACGTGTAGTAAATTATGAAAAGGGGTATAAACTTGTTTATACAAAAAAATCAATTAATCAAAGCCGGTATTACTTTCTCAGCTGCAGGACTATTATTCCTGACTAACGAGTCTGAAGCCAGCGCAAATGAATTTACCAGTTCAAACTGGGAGCCGAAAACTGTATCGCAGATCGAACAGGAAATAGCGGCACAGAATGAGAACCAGGGAAGCGACGATGTCCTTAAATATACCTTCCAGTGGGGAGACACAATGTGGGGCATATCTCAAGCTACAGATATTTCAGTAGATAAATTGGTAAACGTTAATGATATTGATAATCGTAGTCTGATTCATGTCGGATCTACTATTTATCTAAGTAGAGACCTGTCAGTCATTTCCGTACAAAATGGTGATGAAGAAGTTGTTAGTTATGACGTGTCAAATGGCGATGCAGTTGAAACTGAGACACCTGAAGAAGTAGAAGAAGCAGTTGAAGCAGCTGAAGGAAACGTAGTAGAAGAAGCTGTTGTAGAAGAACCAGCAGAAGAAGCGGTAGTAGAAGAAACTGTTGTAGAAGAACCAGTTGAAGGAAACGTAGTAGAAGAAACTGTTGTAGAAGAAGCAGCTGAAGGAAACGTAGTAGAAGAAACTGTTGTAGAAGAACCAGCTGAAGAAGCAGTTGAGCAAACTCAACCAGCAGAAGAGTCAACAGCACAAACCTCTTCCTCAGAAAACGGCCGTTGGATGACTGTTGAGGCGACCGCATACTCTCGTAATCAGCCAGTATTGAGTAATCACACATTTACTGGAATTGACCTAAGAGAAAATTCACGTGTCATAGCTGTAGACCCTAATGTTATTCCTTTAGGATCAACAATCTATGTACCTGGCTACGGAGAATACATTGCAGGAGATACTGGTGGAGCAATCATTGGTAATCGAATCGATATTCACTTCGAAAGTCTAGATTCTGCAATTCAGTTCGGCAGACAGAGCATTGATGTACAAGTATTCGAATAAATTTCAACTTCTAAAAAGCTATAAGCGAATATTGAATTCGCTTATAGCTTTTTTGCATAAAAAATGAATATTTTACCAATGTTTAACAAATGGCTGGTTAATGTAACAGAATGAGATGAAATTGTAAAAGCCTTTTCTTTTGAATTGCTATTCATTCATGATAGAGTATTTCTATAACAGATTACGGTTATTTATATTATCAAACCAAAGCAGGAGTGTTCTGATATTACTAATATGAATAGTTTGGCCCAATTATGAGAGATTGGTGTCAGGCAAGGCTTATTGCTTTAAATCAATTAGGAATTTTGGTAATGTTTCGGTAGATAGTTGAATAACTGTATAAAAGGAGAGAGATACATGAAAAAACTTGCTAAGTTCACCGCATTGTCTCTAACCGCAGGTTTGCTGCTTGGTGCTTGTGCTGATGGAGAGGATATGGAAGAAGACTTTCCAGGCGTTGAAGATCCGGCCACTGAAGATGAAGTGGAAGATAATGGGACAGATGATGGCATGGACGGCGATTTAGATGAAGATACAGACGAATAATAAGCATTAAATTGATAAAAAAATACGGTAACTCCCAATAATCTATGAAAAATTATGTTTCCCAAATTTCTCGTTGCTCGTATGATGATTTCTGTCGATGAAGGTAATATAATCCAATCATTGTCTGGATTATACAGCTTTATAACAGATCCAGTAAAGCAACGAGAAGTATAAGAAGGCATGTTTAAAAAACTTCGTTTTTTTGAAGTTTTTCGAGATATGTAAAATCACTTCTACAGTATTAGTCCGTGTACTGTAGA
>NZ_BAAGIR010000136.1:0-4927 GCF_054658155.1 Alkalibacterium sp. m-11 | reverse complement strand
GCGTCCGTCTTCCTTCAGATTCCGCCTCACGGCGGACACCCTTGACTTTCGCTAACAGTTCCTACTGCCAAGTCTGTAGTGGACTTTCACCACCAAGTTGTCGCCCATGCCGGGCGCACGAAAAAGATCAGCATTCCCCTGTCGGGAAGCTGATCTTTTTGAATAGATTGAATTAGTTTGAGCCGTTAACGACCATTGAAGTGATATCAAGAGTACGGTTGACCTGGTGCTCAACGGCGCCTTTGACGTCTTCCTGCATTTCACCTTCACCACTTACAGTGACAGATGTACCGTAAGGATTTCCGCCAGCTCCAAATAATACTGGATCAGAGTAACCAGGAGCCGCAATGATTGCGCCCCAGTGCATCATTGAAGTGTATAGTGAAAGGATGGTTGCTTCCTGTCCACCGTGAGGGTTCTGAGCAGAAGACATGGCACTGACAACTTTATTGATTGTCTGTCCAGTTGCCCACAGTCCACCTTGTGAATCGATGTATTGTTTCATCTGAGATGGCATTGTTCCAAAACGTGAAGGAACGCTGAATAAAAGCGCATCTGCCCAAGTGATGTCATCTGAAGTTGCTTCAGGAACATCTTTAGTCGCTTCGTAATGCTCTTTCCATGCAGGGTTTGATTCAATGGCTTCCATTGGCGCAGTTTCAGATGCTTTGACTAGTCTTACTTCTGCTCCTTTAGCTTCTGCAGCAGCTTTCGCCCACTGAGCAAGTTGATAGTTTGTACCTGTTGAGCTGTAATAAATTATAGATAGTTTAACTGACATGTGTATGTGCTCCTTTTTAGTTGGTGTTTCGAAGTAGATTATCTCTAATTCGTATTACTTACCTTTGTATAGTAATTCAAATCGATTGAAGTGTCAACTAATAACTGTTAATAGTTTTTCTAGAAAATTTCAGTGTGATTTAGCAGATTTATTTCCTGGATTCGATGAGCTGGCAATTCCTTTAATGACTTTGAAGGATCTTGGGAGAGCTACTTGTAGTTCAGAGTTCAAAGTCATAAATAAGGTGTAAGTAGCAGGGGAGTTAGTGCTAGTTTAATAGTGGTATTAAGGAATAAGGTATAATTAGCGGCGTTTTAATGATAGTTCGGAGCGAAATCATAAAATAAGGTATAAGTAGAAGCGGTCTAGCGGTAGTTTAGAACAGAATTATAGAATAAGGTATAGCTAGAAGCAGTCTGGTGGTAGCTTGCGGCGACAAAATATAATAAGATGCAAGTAGAGACGGTCTAGCGGTAATTCAGAGCAAAATCATGGAATAAGGTATAAGTAGACGAGGTCTACTTATAGATCAGAACACCTTTGACCCAATTAACTATAAGTAGCCCAAAGGCAGTTCAGCAATAAATTAGGGTGAACAGATAGCGTAAGCATTTAGTACATAGCCTCTAATGAGTAAACTCTTCATGAAATCCACAAGAAGAGACAGAAAAAACAAGCCAGTACCAACAGGAAGTCCTGCTGGTACTGGCTTGTTAAGTTCGCTCATCTATTTCAGACTATTGAGTAAAAGACCTAGCCAGGTTCGCCTGGAATTTTAGATCCATGGTCATGATCTTTATTTAGATCTTCAGTAGCCTGATCGACTTCTGCAGATACTTCTTCTGCAGCTTCTTCAGTAGTTACTTTAACTTCGTCTTTCAGGTCCATCGCTTCTTTTCTGATTTCTTCAGAAGCATGATGAAGCTGATCACGAAGTTCCTGAGCTGTCTTGGAAATAGTCAGCTTGATGTTTTCAGTTGCTTCGCCCGTAGTTTGAGCCAGTTCTCCAGATTTCACTTTCGCTTTATCTGCGTATTCACTAGCCTGTTTTTTCGAATCATCGAATCGACGAGCGATATCGTCACGTGTTTCTTTCCCGCTTTTAGGAGCAAACAGTAATCCTAGAGCTGCTCCGATTAATGCGCCTTTAATAAATGACATAGTGCATTCCTCCCTGACAAATAAATAATGTTGAATTCTCTCTACTCATTATAGAACAAACTTTACTTTTTTGAAAAGAGAATCCCTCGAGAGATTTGAAAACCTCATCGTTCGGATAGAAAAGGGCTATGAATGGACCTGATGAGATAATATGCTATAATCGATGTGTAAAGAATGAAAAGCCACAGGTCAATGAAATGTTGGGTAAAATAAATGGCAGATTTGGAAGAAATAGTCACTCTCTCAAGAAGAAAAAGACAGGAGAGGATTTTATTCTTTTTCATAACCGACAGGATGCAGGCAGACAACTGGCCGAAAAACTCAATCATATAGATGTGAAGAATGCAGTCGTGCTCGCTCTTCCAAGAGGCGGGGTGCCCTTAGGTATAGAAATTGCCCGCAAACATCAGCTGGACTTCGACGTTTTGCTGTCGAAAAAGATCGGACATCCGTATCAGCCAGAATACGCGATCGGTGCAGTTTCAGAAAGTGGCGACCCGCTGCTGAATCGAATGGAAACAGACCGGATCGAAGATGACTGGCTTGAAAGAGAAGTAAAGGTATTGAGAAAACAGATGACAAACCGACGGCAGATGTATGCAAAGTGGCTGGAAACTAAAGCGGTAAAGGGCCGTCCAGTGATTATTGTAGACGATGGGATCGCTACTGGACTCACAATGAAAGCAGCGATCAATGCAGTAATAGATCAGGGCGCAGAGAAGATAATCATCGCTGTGCCTGTTATTCCTATGGACACCTATAGAACGCTGAAAAAAGCAGTCGATCAGGTGGTAGCCGTTGAGGTACCGGATTATTTTCTGGGGGCGGTCGGGGCCTACTATGATCATTTCCCTCAAGTAGAAGACAATGAAGTGGAAAAGCTTCTGAAGTCATTGTAATAAACTAACAGTCTACTCATTAAAAATGTGACAGAAATGTAAAAAGTGCTTTTTTTCTTTGACACAGAGTAAACTATTATATAAACTGAAAAACGGTAAATCAAATACTTGTTAGGAGAGGCTCCTAAATGAACACAGGCTATTGCCCAAAAACTTCGAGAGAAGCCAATGGGTAGAACAGGCATGATCGGATTAAGGTCTTGCATAAGATAGCTGATTCCTCGCGAATCTACGTCATTTAGTGCTAAAACCCAGACGAAGAGTAGATGTATGATCATTTGGCCTGCATTGACAGGCAAATGTATAATTACAATAAGCAGCACGAGTGTTTACTCTTTATTCTGATAATGGTTTAGTATGCGGCTTCCGGACACAATCTGGAGGCCGTTTTTATCTGCAAAAAAATGGGGGTGGAGTCATGGTGATAAATGACGACAGTGAAAGTTTAAGTTGGCTGGTAAGTATAACGGGAGAACATTGGAATAACATAATATATTGGAGGAATCATCATGGAAAAATTCAAAAACACAGTATGGACTCATCTTGAGAAAAGAGATATGGAAAGCTTGAAGCAGACACTGTCAGGTGCAGGGGATCTTGATCTGATTAATCTGCTGCATGACCTGCCTGCGGACGAAAAGGCAGTGGTCTTTCGCCTGCTGTCTAAAGACCGTGCGCTGGATATATTTGAGGATCTGGATCCGAACAGTCAGCAGCAGCTGATCAGCTCGTTCAGTGAAGAACGAGTCATCGAGGTCTTTGCAGAAATGGCCCCGGATGATCGTGTACGTCTGCTGGACGAATTTCCAGCTAAGGTCACGAAAAAAATCATCGGCTCACTCAACCAGGAAGAACGGCAGGCAACGGCGCTGCTTATGGGTTACGAAGAAGAAACAGCGGGTCGTCTGATGACACCGGAATACGTAACGGTCAAAAAAGAACAGACTGTGAAAGAAGCGCTTGAGGCAATTAGATTGACGGCTGCTGAAAAAGAAACGATTTATATCGTGTACGTGACCGATGCAAAAAGAATGCTGGAAGGTGTGCTGTCACTAAGAGAACTGGTCATCGCTGATCCTGATGCACGTATCGAAACGGTCATGCACAAGCGTGTAGCGAAAGTTTCGACGGATACCGATCAGGAAGAGGCCGCACGTATGCTTCAGACGCTCGACTTTCTTGCTCTGCCAGTCGTTGATAAGGAAAATCGGATCGTTGGAATCCTGACTTTCGATGACGCCATGGATATCATCGAAGAAGAAACAACAGAAGATATCTTCGATAAAGCCGGTCTGGCGGACTTAAATGATCGGGAATCCAACCGCAGTGAGCGTCTGGTCAACGGGTCTATTATGCAGATTTGGAAGGTCAGGCTGCCTTTCCTCGTTATTACGATGGTCGGGGGTCTGCTTGCAGGTGTCGTTATCGATTCATTTGAAGAAGCCCTTGAAGCAATTGCGGCAGTAGCGATCTTCATTCCGGTCATTATGGATATGGGAGGGAGTGCAGGAACGCAGTCCTCAACTATTTTCGCACGTGGACTGATTCTGGGTCATGTCGATACCAACCGTTTTATGAAGCATTTAGGTAAAGAGACGCTGGTCGGTCTAAGTATGGGTGCATTAGTGGGGCTGGTGACAGGGATCATTGCTTCCGTCTGGCAGGGCATTCCTGAACTGGGAATAGCCGTTGGTGTCGCTCTGGCAGTTACTATGACTCTCGCAACCGTACTTGGTTTCTTTATTCCTTACATCCTGTTCAAACTGGGCATCGATCAGGCTGCAGGAGCAGATCCGATCATTACGACGATTAAAGATATATCTGGGCTGGTCATTTACTTCGTATTAGTCACTCAGCTGCTTGGCTACTTGATGTAATTTAAGAACCCAATAATTGAAATAAAGCAGGCTGTCACTCACGGCGATCTGTTTTTTTGGTAAACTACGATAAGAAGAATACTTGGAACTGTCAAATTTTTTATGAAAACTAAAAATTAAAGGTGGTGAAGGCCCACTGACTATACCAATCGGAGCCGCATTTGCCCTTGACAAACACTTGAATGGTTTCAGTTAAGGTCACAAGGGTG
>NZ_BAAGIR010000135.1:0-4987 GCF_054658155.1 Alkalibacterium sp. m-11 | reverse complement strand
ATTTTTAAAAAATATGAAATTTTAAAATGTTGAATGGCTTCATACCAATCTTTGCCTCTGTCGATTTATTTTTTACCGACCTTCTAACGTTAGACACACCAAGGCATTTCAGAATCGAAAATGATTCTAGAAAACAATGAATAAATAAATTATTTACTCATTTACATTAGAAAAAGATTGGAAACTTCTCATTTTACTGTTATTATTTAAGCACATGATATCTGGAGGGAGGTAAAATGAAAGTAGCAAAATTTGGAGGCAGTTCACTGAGTAATGCCACACAAATTAGAAAAGTGGGCGATATTGTAAAAAATGATCGGGACATTCAATTTGTCGTGGTCAGTGCCCCAGGCAAGCGAACAGCAGAAGATACAAAAGTAACGGATTTACTTATTGCCTTACATACAAATAAAACCGTTAACATGGATGTTGAACCAATCATCCAAAATATTTTAGACCGGTTTAAAGAAATTATTAATGATTTAAATTTAGACGAAAGAATTTTAACGTATTTTAACAATATTTTGAATAAATATCTAGACACGATTCAAGACTCCGATCGTTTACTGGACGCGCTAAAATCATGCGGTGAAGATTTTAATGCGCTAGTGTTGAGTGAGTATTTAAATATTATTGGGGCGGAATCTAGGTATTTATCTCCAAAGGATGCCGGTATTACAATGACCGACAACCCTGGGAATGCCCAGTTAATTAATACTTCTTACCATAAAATTAAGCAACTCAGGAGCAGAAAAGAAGTGCTGGTTATCCCCGGCTTTTTTGGTTACACAGAATCCGGTGATATCGTCACCTTCTCTCGAGGAGGGTCAGATATCACAGGAGCCATTATTGCGCGTGGAGTGGGCGCAGATGTGTATGAAAATTATACAGATGTAAGCTCTATTTACTCTGCCCACCCAGGAATCGTCAGCAAGCCCCACCCTATTTCAGAGATTACTTACCGTGAAATTCGTGAGTTATCCTATTCTGGCTTCAACGTATTCCATGACGAAGCGCTTCAACCATTATACGAAGTAAAAATACCTGTCATTATTAAAAATACGAATCGACCGCAAGACAAAGGGACGCGAATTGTTTCGGATCGAGAGGATGTTAAAGAGTATCCCGTTGTTGGTTTAAGTGGCGATGCTGGTTTCTTGTCCATTACCATTAAACGTTATTTACTAAACCGACAAGTGGGTTTTTTACGACGCCTGCTGCAAACGTTTGAACATTTTGGTTTATCCATTGAGCATGTCCCTACTGGGATTGATGATGTCTCCATTGTTTTACGTTCCAATCAGTTTGAAGGAAACAATAAATTACAAGAAATTCAATCCACCATCCATAAAGATTTTAATCCAGAATGGATCCATGTAGAACAAGATTTAGCCATCATTGCGATTGTTGGAGAAGGCATGCGAGATACGATTGGAATTGCGAATAAAGCGACAGAAGGTTTTACCAAAGCCGGGGTCAGTTTGCGTATGATCAATCAGGGCGCTTCTGAAATCAGTATGTTTTTCTCTATTCCAGCTAAAAACCTAAAGGATTCCATTCAGCACCTTTATACAGAATATTTCGGTTAAAAATAGAACTCCCCTATCTCAAAAAGATAGAGGAGTTTTTTTAATCTTTATAAAATACATTGACTTGTTCATGTGAGCAAGAACTGACTTGACTCAGTTGCTCTAAAATTTGATCGGCCTTCTCTTCTGGGCACAAGGTCAGTAATGTAGGCCCGGCGCCACTAATTACGGTGGCATAGGCTCCATTTTTTAAGGTAATGTCTTTTATTTCCTTGTGTTCAGCAATTAATGGACTGCGATAAAGTTCATGAAATTGATCATCCATCATCAATTCCCCCATCAGTGTATAGTCTTGATTCGCCATTGCAAGAAGCATGACATTATTCTTCGCATTTTGACTGACGGCTGTTTGGCGATTATAACTTTCCGGTAAGGCAGCACGGGCTTCTTCGGTCATGATTTCATAAGAAGGAACGGAGACTATCAAAGAAATTCCCTCTAAACGCATTGTGTAGTAGGCCATTTTCTCTTCTTCATAAAAACCAACAAAAACGCCACCTGTCAGGCAAGGGCCAATATTATCCGGATGTTTTTCAACAGCTGTCCCAATGCGTACTTTATCATCCGTCGATAAGTTTAAGTCTAAGTAATGGTTGGCTAATTCTATTCCGGCGACAAGGGCACTTGAAGAGCTTCCCAACCCGTGTGCCAAAGGAATCTCACTATCCATATCGATTTCTAAGCGAGGCATCTCTTTGCCATATTCCTTGGCCACATATTGGGCCATTTCAACGACCATATTCTTTTCGCCAGACGGTAAGACTTCCAATGACTTCTTTTTAAAGTGGAATTGCCAGTCATCCGCTGGTCGCGCAGTAACCGTTAAAAACTTGTCGACGGCTACACCAATCGAATCAAAACCCAATCCTAAATTCGCGCTCGTTGCTGGGATTTTAAAGGTCTTCTCACTCATAGGCAACTAAGCTTTCTATATACTGAATGACTTTCTCTTGGTCATTGGGGAACTTTTTCGTTTTCTCGAGCGAGACTTGAATGGCTGTATCCGAATCCTTTAAGCCATTTCCCGTTAAAACAGAAACGACGCGAGAACCCTTTGGAATATCGCCATTTTCAAGCGATCGAATTAACCCCGCAATACTGGCAGCGGATCCTGGTTCTGCAAAAATGCCTTCTTCACTTGCGATGTATTGGTAGGCGGTAATAATTTCCTCATCAGAGACTGAAGCAATTAATCCACCCGATGAATCTCGAGCATCTACGGCTAAATCCCAACTTGCCGGATTTCCGATGCGAATGGCTGTAGCAATCGTTTCCGGCTGGTCAATCACTTTGTCTTGAGTAATCGCCGCTGCACCTTCCGCTTCAAACCCATAGATTTTAGGCAATTGAGAGCCTTTTTTCTCATGGTAAGCTTTGAATCCCTTCCAGTAGGCAGAAATATTTCCTGCGTTTCCAACTGGAATCGTTAAGTAATCCGGCGCATCGCCCAAATCCTCAATAATTTCAAAAGCAGCTGTTTGCTGACCGGCTACACGATAGGGATTCACGGAATTGACTAATTGAATCCCTTCAGATTCTTCCGCCACTTTTTGAACCATCACTAATGCATCATCAAAATTTCCTTCAATTTCAATAATTTCAGACCCATACATCATCGCCTGCGCGAGTTTTCCAATAGCTACTTTGCCTTCGGGAATAATCACAATCGACTTAAGCCCTGCTCTGGTTGCGTAAGCAGCAGCGGATGCCGAAGTGTTTCCAGTGGATGCGCAAATAACCGTATGTGCCCCTTCTTCTTTGGCTTTAGCAACCGCCAAAACCATGCCGCGATCTTTAAAAGAGCCGGTTGGATTCAGCCCATCAAACTTTGCATACGCCTCTACCTCATACTGGTCACTTAATTTATTCAGACGAATAAGCGGTGTATTGCCTTCATTCAATGTAATATTTGGTGTATGTTCAGTGACCGGTAAATCTTCTTTAAACGTTTCTAATAAACCTTCCCATTTCACCATATTATTTTCCCTCTCTTGTGATTCGGTAAATTGCCCCGACCTCTGCTTTTTCTAACAAGACCTCTTTTTCTTCATTATTCAAGGGCACAGTCTGAACAGCAAATGCATGGTTCCCTTCAAATGCTTCATATAAAATATTCAATTCATCTAGCACTTTTTTCGCTTGATCTGCTGAATCATTGAATCGGACATAGTAAGGATGTTCAGTGAATGTATCTGTAATTTTCGCTTCTTCATTTGGTGTAAGGTTTCCTTTGTACCCAAACTGCGCAATTTCAATAATGTCAGCGACAATGGCAGACGCTGTCTCTAAACTACCTGCCCCTGGTCCGTAAAACATCGTTTCTCCAACCGCATTTCCATTCACAAAGACCGCGTTCATTGCATCATGAACGGCAGCCAGTTGATGATTTTCTGGTAAGAAAGTAGGTTGCACACTGATTTCTAAGTGCTCTCCGTCAAATTCGCTTAATCCTAAAAGCTTCATCACATAGCCATGTTGTAAACCAATGTCAATATCTTCAACGGCAACCTCACGAATACCCTGTACTGGCACTTCTTCGATAGTGAGTCTTCGGTTATACGCTAGACGCGATAGCAAAGTAATTTTACGCTGGGCATCAAACCCATCGACATCATTGGTTGGATCTGCCTCAGCGTAGCCTTTTTGACTCGCTTCTTCTAAGGCTTGGTCAAAATCCATCCCTTCTTGTGTCATCTTCGTTAAAATATAATTCGTTGTTCCATTCAGTATACCAAGCACACGCGATAATTTATTCGCTCTTAAAGTATAAAGTAAGTTATGAATAATTGGGACACCACCTGCGGATGTCGCTTCATAGGATAACTGGACTTGATTCTCGTTTGCGATCTCTGCAAGTTCATCAATATGCAAAGCCAGCATATCCTTGTTGGCACTCACCACATGCACACCCTTGTTTAATAATTTCTTATGTACATCATACGTAAACTCAATGCCCCCTAATACTTCCACGGCCACATCAAATTCCTCATCTAATAACGCATCAATGGTTTTTACATGTTTGATTTCTGATAAATCACAATTGTGAAGATTCAAAAGGGTTTCCCCGAAAACGTGGGTGACTTCCAACGGTTCTCCAATTTGCTCATGAATATGGGTTTGATTTTCTTGAATCACTTTCAATACACCACTACCGACAGTTCCTAAACCTAATATTGCCACTTTCATTCTAATACCCTCCTGAAAAATATGGTTACTGTCAAATTTTTTTGTTCTTAAAGGTCTATAACCGTTGTTCTATCAAGGAAAAGACAAAAAACACTTGCCCCTCCCCTAAATCTCGTTCAAAATAGTAGGTACCAACCAAACTACTTCCAAGAAAGGAATGGACAAGTGTTGTATACCCCTATTATAAACGCTCAGTTTGAAATTATCTACTA
>NZ_BAAGIR010000134.1:0-5127 GCF_054658155.1 Alkalibacterium sp. m-11 | reverse complement strand
AGTCCAATGGGACAACTGAAGAAAATGTTTGGGTAATGAAACACACAGAATGAGCCATTTTAATATTAAAATTGAAGAGTTACCATCTCTAGAAAAAAAGTTTCCGCCAAAGTCTTGACACATACCCTATTCTGTCAATTTTTGCCTCATACAACTATTTATGCTACGGTAATATGCGGAGTGAAAATTCAATGAAATTTTCATGAAATACTAAAATCACTAATGAAGGACACAACACGTATGATTAAATCAACACCTTTAAAACTCGTTTCTCTTGCTTCAGCCGGACTACTCCTGGCCGCTTGTGGAGACGATGCAGCACAGAACGGGGAAGACGCCAGCATAGGCGACCAGCTGGAATACACAATCACTGGTATAGAACCTGGTGCTGGTATTACCGAAACAACTGAACAGGCTCTGAATGCGTATGATAACCTGGGCGACTGGGAGCTGGAAACAAGTTCAACTGCAGGAATGATGGGTCAGATTGACTCGGCTATAGCAAATGAAGAACCACTAGTCGTTACCGGCTGGACCCCACACTATAAGTTCGAGATGTATGATTTGAAGTTTCTTGAGGATCCTGAAGGTATTTATGGCGACAGCGAGTTTGTCCACACCATGTCCCGTATAGGTTTTGAAGAAGATATGCCTGAAGCGTACGCTATCCTGGAAAACTTCTCTTGGGAAGTCGATGATATGCAGCAGATCATGCTTAATGCCCAGGATATGGAATTCGACGAAGCAGCATCAGACTGGATCGAAGAGAATCGTGACCTTACTGATAGCTGGGTCGAAGGTATAGAAGAAGTGGACGGGCAGTCGATTGAACTTGGGTCATTCCCATGGGATTCGGAACGTGCATCTTCACAAGTCATTTCACAGATCCTTGAAGAACACGGATTTGATGTTACTGTATCAAATGTCGATCCATCCATTCTCTTCCAGGCACTTGCTCAAGGTGAAGTAGATGCAACTGTTGCGCCATGGCTGCCGACAACACAGGGCACGTATCTTGAAGCATACGGTGACGACATCGTCGATATGGGGGTCAACATGGAAGGCACGATAATCGGGCTAGTTGTTCCTGAATATATGGATATTGATTCGATTGAAGATCTGACCGGAGACACTGAGTAAGATTATCAGTGTCCTGAAACAGCAAACCTATAGGAAAAGAGCTTGTAGTCTTTACTCTAAGCTCTTTTCCTATAGCACCGTTCAGTAATTGAATTAATCTGGACGGTTCAGCTGCTTTCTGAACCAACTAAATTCGGCAATTTGACAATTAAAACTAAACACAGCTGAGTGAACAGGTTCAGGATACAGAAAGAAGACTGAATGTTCTCAAGCGTGAGCTGTCACTGTCTGATGATTCATTCACGGAGAAACTGACTCAGGAACGCCAGAAACGACTGGAACTGAAGGATAAGATCAAGGAAATAAACGAAGCGTATAAAGCCGGACAGACTGTTCTGGACAGGCTCGATGCCACGCTAGACAAACTTGATTCAGCTGATTCCATGGCCACCTGGGATCTGTTTTCAGACGGATTATTCACTGACCTGATTAAATACAACAAAATAGATCAGGCAGAAAAAGAACTGACCCACCTTGAGACGGCCATCGCCCGATACAAGAAGGAACTGAAGGATGTTCAGATGGAAACAGATCTGACTTACGAGGAACTCGGTGAAATGCACCGCTTCTTTGATATTTTCTTCGATAATATCTTTTCTGACTGGAGTACGAAAGAAACCATCGGTCGAAACATCGATATGCTCAACGAGCTCTACTATGAAGTCAAAAATATCCAGAAACCCTTCAGAGCAACTACCGTTCAATCACAGCTGAAATCGAAGAGTCTGAATACTACTATTAAGAAAAGCTTTGTTAAACATTCTGCGAATCGCGAAAGCCAGCACCTTTTCTACATTAAATCCCGTCTGCTTTAGAGAAAAACTTCTGGAAGTCAGACGGGATCATTTTGTATGATGCTTACTGGTGAATACTTTTATTCTTGTAAATTTGTTAATAAAAAATCAGTCATCAAGAGATAGAATGATCTTTCCTAAGTTCTCATTGTCTTCCATCTGACGGTGCGCCTCTGGCAGGTCACTGAAAGGTACAACCGAATGAATGACCGGTGCGAGCCTTCCCTCTTTAAATAGAGGCAGACAGGCTTCAGAAAATTCTCTGGTCAGTTCAGCTTTATACTCATCGCTTCTAGGGGTGAGTAGTGTACCTTTTAAAGCGATCCTCTTTTTCATCAGGTCACCTAGAGAGACCGACTCTACCATCGCGCCTCCTAATGTCCCTATCAGGATCCACCGTGCATCTACCGAACAACTGGCTAAGTTCTTTTCCCAGTATGATGCCCCAACGAAATCCAGTATGACATCCACTCCATGCTCACCTGTCTGCTGCAGAACGACTTCATCGAAAGCTTCCTTCTTGTAATTGATTCCAATGCTCGCGCCAAGTTCTCTGGCCAGTTCAAGTTTTTCAGGCTGACCGGCTGTCGCTACAACTGCTGCTTCACTGAGGTAACGAGCGAGCTGAATCGCTGCAGTGCCTACTCCGCTTCCAGCTGCGTGAATAAGTACTTTTTCATGCTGTTTCAGTTCTCCGAGCCAGTAAAGAGTCTGATAGGCCGTCAGGAACACCTCGGGTATTGCGGCGGCTTCGTCAAAGGTCAGAGATTCAGGGATCACCATAGCCCGATCGGCCGGCATGGTCACATACTCGGCGTATCCCCCATGATTAACCAGCCCCATGACCCGTGTGCCTTCTGTTAAGTGGGTATGCTCCGAGTGGTTTTCGGCTACTACTCCGCTGACTTCCAAACCCAAAATGGGATAAGGCTTTTCAAGATCTGTATTCTGCCTCGTCAGCGTATCCGTACGGTTGATACCGGCTGCCTTTACCTCTATAAGAATCTCCCCTTCGGCCGGTACAGGCTTTTCTCTTTCCACTTTAGTCAGCTGATTTCTTCCCCCAGGTTTGTTGATTGTCCATGCTTTCATCTATCTTTTTCCCCTTTCTCCGCATCTGTTAAATATTTGTCTTTGCCAATGAACTTCTGGATTTGATGAATTGATTTCAAATGCTCCATCACCTTCATTCAGTATAAGGCCTTTCGTCATTTATCCTCAGTTATCTGTGAAAAATAACTGCCCCACCAGATTCTATATTTACTCAGTTCATCGACAGTCTCTTCCTTTATCTTATCATGTTTACACTGTTTTCGTGAGTCAGCACCTCTCTCATCACTATCATAGAACGAAATTTCAATCGAACAACTTGCAAGATCTGTATTACCAGTTAACCGGAATGTGCTAGTTAGACTAATCTCCGCTTCATTGATGTCTTACTGTTGACAAAAAGTAAGAAGTTGGTATACTTACTATATAATATCTCGAATTCGTAATAAAAAAAAGGGGCACTATTCATGAAAAAAACATCTGGCATTCATCACATCACCGCTATTGTCGGGCATCCACAGGAAAACGCTGACTTCTATTCTTCCATACTTGGGCTGCGACTGGTCAAAAAAACAGTGAATTTCGACGATCCACAGACTTATCATCTATACTTCGGAAACGGGACAGCTGAACCCGGTACGATCATCACCTTCTTCCCTTGGACGAGTGGCGCTCAGGGACAGATCGGCGGCGGACAAGTCGGTGTCACTTCCTTTGCCGTTCCTCCAGAAAGTCTTTCCTTCTGGGAAAATCGTCTGACAGAAAAAGGGATTGTGGTGCATAAAACCACCCGCTTCAATGAAACTGTCCTTCAGTTTGAAGATGTCCATGGTCTGCAGCTTGAACTAGTCGAACGCGAAGCCGGTTCTCAAAACACCTGGTCCAGCGATGGCCTTTCTCCAGAAGTGGCAATTAAAGGATTTGCTGGCGCTGTACTGTTCTCCACCAACCCGGAAGCGACTATTGAAACGCTGACCGGAACAATGGGGCTCAATCAATTATCTGAAGAAGATAACGTGATACGGCTGACAACTGAAGGGCCATCAGGTCATACCATCGATATCCCACTAGAAGCTTATTCATTAGGAGACATGGGCATCGGAACTGTTCACCATATAGCCTGGCGTGCATCCGACGAAACCGATCATCTAGAGTGGCAGAAACATGTGAGAGAAAAAGGTTATCAGGTCACAGAAGTCAAGGATAGAAACTACTTCAAAGCTCTTTATTTCAGAGAATATGGTAAATTGCTGTTTGAGATCGCATCAGATACTCCCGGCTTTACTGCAGATGAACCACTGGACAGTCTCGGTGAGTCATTGAAGCTGCCTGAACAATATGAAAAGCATAGAGATGAGCTTAATCGTGTGCTTCCTCTGTTAAACTAATTTTAAGCTTAATCAATTTAAAGGAGAGAGAGTAATGGAACACATTTTCAATAAAGGAACCGACACAACTGACCTGACTTTACTGCTGCTGCACGGCACTGGAGGATCAGAACGCGATCTGCTTCCACTTGCAGACGTGATTGATCCTGATGCAAATGTGTTGAGTGTACTTGGAAACATCAATGAAAACGGCATGGCCCGTTACTTTAAACGACTTGGTCCTGGCGTATTCGATGAGGACGACCTTAAGTTTCAGACGAAAGAACTGAACAGCTTTCTAGACAAAGCTGCTGAAGAATACGGTTTTGACCGTAGGAAAGTAGTCGCTGTAGGTTATTCCAATGGCGCAAATATTGCCGGAAGCCTGCTTTTCCATTACAGTGATGCACTTGCCGGGGCAATCCTTCATCATCCGATGGTTCCTTTAAGAGGACTTGATCTTCCGGACCTGACTGGCCTGCCTGTCTTCATCGGGGCCGGTACAAATGATCCGATCTGCCCGCCGGAAGAATCAACCGAACTAGAAAATCTGTTATCTGAAGCAGGAGCTGAAGTGACCCTTCACTGGGAAAACTACGGTCACCAGCTGACCTCAACAGAAGTTCAAGCAGCATCAGAATGGTTTGCTTAAAAAAAGCTTCGGCTACGCCTTCGCCCTTTTGGGATAGTGCGTAGCCATTACTTTTTCAGTTCTGAATTATCGTAGACGATACCGTGAATACTCTTATAGTAAACAGGAACCATCTCATTTCCAC
>NZ_BAAGIR010000133.1:0-5158 GCF_054658155.1 Alkalibacterium sp. m-11 | reverse complement strand
CACCCTTGTGACCTTAACTGAAACCATTCAAGTGTTTGTCAAGGGCAAATGCGGCTCCGATTGGTATAGTCAGTGGGCCTTCACCACCTTTAATTTTTAGTTTTCATAAAAAATTTGACAGTTCCAATCATACTTTAAGCACACTTTTTTTTACCAGTCGGGCAGCATTTCCTCCCAGCAATCTTAACGTTTCCGGCTTATCATCGAGCTGTCCTGTCAGAAGTGGCTCTCCTTCTTTTAATTTACTATGATGAATGGCTACCGTCTGATCGGAGCCAATGCCAATGCCTATCCCTAGACTTGAATCCTGAGAGGCCAAAAAACCTAATTTAACTGCCTCAGAGTGTGTTTCTTTTTTTATACTATAGGGAATACCTTCCTCTTCAATTCCCCAGAGTATGTTGTTGACTTCTCCTAAATCATCTGTTGATAATGCGCCATATATATATATACTGATTCTATTTATCTTACTCTCCATCCACTCACCTATTTTTCGCATAGTCTAATATTAATCCTGTAGCGACTGCATTTCTTGGGCCTTCAATCCCTCGAATATTCCCCCTGCCTGCCACCACACCATATTCGGCTAGAGCGTCTGTGACGAGTTGCGGAATTTCAAAATCAAGAGATGAACCGCCTACCAATACGACAAAATCAATTGTCCTGATATGTCCGGTTGGAGACACTGATTTCAAAGCGCGTATAGAATTAGTTACGAACACTTTCTTCTTTGCTTCTCTTCGGATTGTTTTTATTTTCTCAAGAGAGAGATTGATTTGAAGTGGAATCATTTCACCCTCTTTTATAATGATTGTTCGCGCAAATAATTTAGGATCAACAGGCTTTTCAAAAAATTCAACGGTACCATCTTCGTGTCTAAGATGAAATAAACTTTCAACTTTGGCCAAAGGGTATTTTTTAATATCTTCTGCTAAATCAAAGCTCTCCAGTCCCATTTCTGAATTAATCAGCATCGTTACCATATTCCCTGCTCCAGCTAAATGAGTTGAGTTAATCACATGATTCTGATTAATTATAGATGCATCCGTTGAGCCTGCTCCCATATCTAAAATAGCCAGTGGTTTATCTGTCCCTGGTGTAGTCAGCGCTCCACCAATAGCCATATCAGCTTCCACTCCACCTACTTCAACCTTAACCTCTGTGTCGTCAATTAACTGGTCTGCGATTTTTTCCATCTGCAGTTTGTCCGCTTTTACCATTGCCGCAATGCCTACAGCATTTTCTAGAGAAAATTCCTTTGCTATTCCACCTGTAACTTTTTGTGGAATTAAGGTATCTACTGCCAGCAAATCTTGTATTCTTATGCTGTCAAGGGACTGTCTGGTCAACTCTGACATAACCTGCCTGACACGTTCGAGCATGCCTCCTGCGTTTGTACCTGCTTCACCTTTTATATCGTCAATAACTTGATGATAGGCTGCAGCTTTCATGATATCTTCAGCACCTGCTTCAACATCAACTGCTTTTTCGCCTCGATCACCTTTGAAAATAATTTGGCCGGCTGGAATTTTCTTTTCTTTGACATCGCCTTCTGGTGTCTTTATCACCACTGCAGAGCGGTTACCAATCAGTGCTCTTGATACAGGAACAATTTGCTTTGTTTCTTCAGAAGTTAAATTAAATACTGTTGCTATACCATAAGGATTTGATAAGGACTCAACGACACCACCAGGAGGAGCCACCTCAATTGCTGCCTTCATTTTCAACGGCACTTTTTCAATTAATTCTACTTCATCAATAATTGGAATATTATTGTTCAGCCTATTGTTGATCAGGACACCATCATCGTTTTGCAGGATGGCGCCCACTACCTTAATGCCGCGTTCGACAGCATCGTTAATGTGCTTTGATGCAGCCAGAAAATTGGTATCCTTACCGACAACAACAATGATCGGCTGATCTCCAGATAAATGAGGAAGCTCTTCTATAACTTGTGTTTCGCCCACACCTATGCCATTTCCTCCCGGAGTAGAAGGATTATGGCCAATCATTGTAGATTCGGTTATTATCGTTTCAGTAATGGTTTCCATGGCAACATCACCGATAACGGGCGCCGCTTCGTTCACTCTAATTAAGTCCAGACTCGTTTTATCTATCCCGGCTTTCTCCAGTGCTTTATCCAGTGATTTATGAACACCTTTAATGTTTTCCTTTGTCCCTTTGATGCCTGTTGTCGAAACAATTCCACTGGCCAGAAAGGTAAGAGTCCCGGAGTCTTCAATTTGAGCGAGCGCCACTTCAGTGGTTGCATTCCCTATATCTATCCCTGCGATGATTTCCATTTACTTCCTCCTACATTCACTAACACTATTCTTCTGTTTTCAATTTATTCCTCTTTTTGTATACCTCTACAGCTTCTCTGATAAATGCGCCATTAATCACTGCATCATACTTTTCTTCAAGCTCTTCTGCTATAGCAATTAACTCTTCGCTCGTTGAACGAAAAGGTCTTAAGGCATTATATATTTCCAGCAGCCTGTCATCCGGAATTGCAATAAGTTCGGCAGCTCTTCTAAAATTTCGGGAAATAGCTTTTCGGTCATCCGCATCAGAAATCTGTGCCTGAAGTTCCAGTGTTTCTGGTGAAATTCTGACATCTTCTGGCTTCACTTGACCATTCATTACCTTTTCCAAAGTAATGTCATTTAATGTTTTTCCTGTAGGTGCTTTCAGCAAATCCGGTCTTTTTTCTGACAAAGGATAATCTTTTTCTGCACTTAACTTTCTATTGACCATTTTGTCACTCCTATTCTTAAAACGTAACGTCCAGTTCTGTAGATTTTTCTCCTTCAACAACATGCTTTGTTTCTTTAATATGCAGCAGTGCTGCCTTGGCTTGAAATTTCGGTCTAGCCATTTGATCATTTTTAGTTGGAACAGGATTAGGTGATTCTTCTTTTGCATATTTTGCAGCATTTTTTCCAATCATTCTATAGGTTTCGAGGTTCAGCAAAGGCGCCTGCGAAAAAATCTCCAGATTATTCAACGGCTGTAAATCCTGCTGGTGAATAACCGTTGTCCCTTTTGACTGAATGCCGATGCCGATACCTGAACCACTAAGCTTAGCTGCTTCAAGTGATATGAAGGACACATCTGATGTTTTCGTTACACGAACAACACGCGGATGCAAGCCCTCTTCTTCTATCCCTGCCATCATTTCCACTAAAATCTCGTCATGAGGAACATCGACAATACTTTTAGTTTGATGCTTCAAGAATGCAGGTCCCAGACCAATAACTACTTCATCTTCTCGTGTGCCTTTTACTGCCTTGCCTTTCTCACTCAACTTAATCATAAGCTTTCCCTCCACTTTCAGCTTTTATCAGTCAATGTCTTCCGGTTTAACTGCATTAGGAATGTTCTTTATCTGATTCCATCTTTCTTCACTTATTCGGTATCCTGTTCCCGGTCCTTTGTAGTCGTTTATATCATTGACCGCACTTATTACTTTAAAGTCTTTGTCAATGATAGCTGAAGTATGCAAGTAATCTCCTGATATTCTTTGTTTAAGCATATTGAGCAAGTTTTCGGCAACATCATCAAAGCCGCCCCGACTCAGTGCCTGAACAACGTCAATTCCAGTCAGTCCCTTACTCATCATCTCTTCTGCTGCTTTCAAATCTTCTACAACATTACGGTCCGGCATATCTTTGCTTCCATGCGCGTACGTTGCTGCTTCCACCTCTTCATCAGTAATTGGAGGCAGATCCAACTCAGAAAACACAGCCTGAATGGCCCGCGCTGCTTTATTTCTTACTGCAACCGTTTCTTCTTCGGTCACTGGTCTTAAGCCGCCGTCCACCATCAAATCTCTTTGTAAAATATTGTAGTCATCAAAATCCTCTGCATCGAAATTAGATCCGGCAAACATATTATCGTAATTGGGAACTGCACTGTATCCTGAGAAAATAAAATCGGTTCCCGGCAGCATTTGCATCAATGTTCTAGCCGTTCTCCGAATATCTGAATGGGAAAAGGTCTGATCATTGGCCGAAGCACATTCGATATCTAGCATCATGGCAATTAAATTCTCAGCTAGTACAGCTCGAATACCTGAAGGAACAGCCCCAGTCATTCCAATACAGCTTACTGAGCCATTTTGAAGACCTTGAACCCCTGCCCCTTTTGTAATATAAATACATCTTGTTTCAAGATACAACATGGATTTCCCTTCTGTGTATCCCATCAATGCTTCAGAGCCGGTACCTGATGTGAACCGTATTTTTAAACCTCTGGATGCATAGGCGGAGGCTAAAAATGCTTTAGACCAAGGGGTATCATCTCCATCGGTAAATACAGCCTCTGTTCCATATACTGATACCGTTTCAGCATAGCTGGTAAAGCCTCTCATACCTAATTCTAATTCCGTTGCTTCCTCAACAGCGCACTGTGTCAGTACTCCTCCTCTTCCCACTTGGGCACCAACAAGTATTCCCAATGCATTAAAAGGCGCATATCTAGCAATTCCCACTGTTGTTTCCTGCTCGTCAAAGCCACGAATGGCTGCTTCTGCTGCATCCGCTGCAATCTGCACTATATTATCTTTTAAATTAGTAACGTGACACTGATTGGATGGTGTTTTTCGTGCACGCATTTTCTGAAGTGCCATCATCATTTCCACTACATTCATAGTACCGACGACTTCTACAATCTTTGCTGGTGTCATAGCTGTTGTCAGTTCGACAATCGACTGACGGTCAACATTAATGTCGACAAGCTTTTTTGCCAGTTCAGTGGAGTCCATATTCATAACTTCTTCAGCATTATCCAACTGAATGGCATAGTCAGCAATAAATTGATCAATCATATCAAAATCTGCTCTTTTTTTGCCGTCAAGTTCCACCACACTGTTATTTTCAACTTTTATACTCGGTTTAGGATCATTGGGACTGTCCATTGCTATCAGCCCTTCATCTGCCCACTCTCCAATAAACCCATCTTTATTAACTGCTCTTTTACTTAGTGCTTCAAATCTTTTGGATTTCATATTATTTCCTCCTCGTAAACAGCAGTAATTACCAATTTTTTTGTTTTTTCGTGTTGTTTTAATGCAACTATCGTTGCTCTATCAATTAAAATACAAAAAGGCACCTCTTCCCCCCTTAATCTGATAAAATGAAGTTCACTAAAAACAAAC
>NZ_BAAGIR010000132.1:0-5261 GCF_054658155.1 Alkalibacterium sp. m-11 | reverse complement strand
ATGAAATTAGTCCACAGATTTAAGCTGTGGACTGCTCAAAAGCCCGAGGATACCATGTTTTCCACATGTGTATACCTCGGGCTTTTGTCACCGTTCAGGAAATCATAAAATTTTGGGTAAATTCAAATAAAACTCCCCTTATAATAAACAGCTACAGCTCTTCTGTTCACTATAAAAGGAGCCTGACTTCTGCTATCGTCTTCTGTCTGCTCTACTCTTTTGCATGCTCAAGTTCATGAGCTTCTGCATCCATTTTATTTTCAACGTTTCCATTTTCCAGGTCTTTAGCAAGATCCACAATATATTGCCTCAAGTTGTCTTTCACTTGAGGGTGTTTCAAACCGTATTGAATTGTTGTTTTCAGGAAGCCGAACTTGTCTCCGACATCGTAACGCTCACCTTTGAATTCCTTGGCAAACACCCGCTGTGTTTTGTTTAATATGTCAATCGCATCCGTAAGCTGGATTTCTCCACCTTTTCCAGGCTCAAGATTTTCAAGAATGTCAAAAATCTCCGGAGTCATCAGATAACGGCCGATAATCGCCAAATCACTAGGGGCTTCATCCGGATCAGGTTTTTCAACAAACTTGCGTACGTTGTATAAGCCTTCCCCTGCCTCAGCTTCAGGATCGATGATGCCGTAACTGGACGTTTCTTCATGCGGCACTTTCATTACAGCAATGTTTGAGGCATGAGTCTTCTCATATCCCTCGATCAGCTGCTTAGTCAAAGGCACTTCGTCAGCCATGACGTCGTCTCCCAGCATGATGACAAAAGGTTCGTTCCCTACAAAAGCTTTCGCCTGAAGGACCGCATGACCCAGCCCCAGAGGATACGCCTGTCTGGCGAAATACAGGTTCAGACCCGTTGTCTCTTCGACTAGTTCAAGCAGTTCGTCTTTTCCTTTTGCCCGAAGGTTCTCTTCCAACTCCGGATTTGAATCAAAGTGATCTTCGATCGGACGCTTCAGTTTTCCCGTAATAATCAGAATATCTTCAATACCAGATGCGATGGCTTCCTCTACGATAAACTGAATCGTCGGTTTGTCCACGATCGGAATCATTTCTTTAGGCATAGCCTTTGTAGCAGGTAAAAACCGTGTGCCGTATCCTGCTGCTGGAATAATGGCTTTTCTTACTTTCTGCATAGTTCTCTACTCCTTCTTATCTTAAGTATACGCGCTTTCAACATTAGTTTATTCAGACTTTCCTTCACGCTTCATTAAATTAAGTATAACATATTTCACATCAGAGTCATTGTAAACGACGTTATAAATAGCCTCCGTGATCGGCATTTCAATATTGAACTCTTGAGCCAGTTCATATGCTGCCTTGGTGGTGGATATTCCTTCAACAACCATGCCCATTTCATCAAGAATTGTTTCCACCTTTTTGCCTTTACCGATCTGATAGCCTGCCCGCCAGTTTCTGGAATGCGGGCTCGTACAGGTAACGATGAGATCTCCCACCCCGCTTAACCCCATAAATGTTAGTGGATCCGCACCAAGCTCCAGACCTAATCTACTTATTTCAGCAAGCCCTCGCGTGACTAAACCAGCCTTGGCATTATCGCCATAACCCAGACCCGCGATTACACCGGCGCCCAACGCAATAATATTCTTTAAGGCAGCGCCAATTTCTACACCTATGATGTCTTCATTTGTGTAAACCCTGAAGTAATCATTTAAAAATATATTCTGAGTCAGTCGGGCTGCTTCTATATTTTCAGAGGCGGCCGTAATAGTCGTCAGATCTTTCGCTACGACTTCCTCTGCATGGCTGGGACCGGACAGGGCTACAATCCCGGTCATCCTGTCAGGCTCAATCTCTTCTTCAAGTATGGTCGATATACGTTTATGTGTTTCGGCCTCGAGTCCTTTTGAAGCATGGACCACCGTCACTTGATGGTCAAGAAGCGAATTGATCTGTTGTGCAGTCTGTCGGATTCCCTTTGTCGGAATGACAAACAGAATGATATCTGCATCTGATATCACTTCTTTCAGGTTAGTGCTAGCCGTCACTCCTTCAGGAAAGGTGAATTCTGGAAGGTAGTGTTTATTTGTATGGTTTCTGGTAATTTCTTCTGCCTGATGAGGGTCTCTTGTCCAGAGTCTGACGTCATGTCCGTTCTCAAAGAGGACAGTAGCCAGGGCACTTCCCCAGGATCCTGCTCCTAGTACAGCAATCGTCTTGTTCACTGATTTCTCTCCTCACTCATGACTTACTTCTTACTTTTCTCATATTTCCGGCGCTTCTCTTCAAATATCTTTTCAGGTTCGATACCGACCGTATAATAAGGCGGTGTCGGGTAGACATATAATCTTCTGTAGATGATCAGTCCAATACCGACAACGAACAGCACAAGTGAAAGTACTTGTGACCCTCTCAGTCCTCCACCAATATATAAACTGTCTGTACGCAGTCCTTCGATAAAGAAACGACCGAATCCGTACCATATGAGGTAGCTGAAGAACACTTCTCCACGTCTGAACAGTTTCGTTTTAGCTCGCAGAGTCATAAGAATGGCAAAGCCGATCAGATTCCAGACGGACTCATAAAGGAACGTCGGGTGATAGTAACTGCCGTCGATGTTCATCTGGTTAATGATAAAATCAGGAAGCTGCAGCCTTTCCAGAAACTGTCGTGTGACTTCTGTTCCGTGAGCCTCCTGGTTGATGAAATTGCCCCAGCGGCCGATTGCCTGTGCTAGCATAACGTGAGGGGCGAGAATATCAACCAGCAGCCATAAAGGAACGTTCCGCTTGTTCGCGTACCAGTATAGTGTAATAAAACCGAGAATCAGACCGCCATATATAGCAAGTCCACCTTCCCAGAAGTAAAAGATCCTGATTGGATCGGCGAGGTAGGTCTGAAGTTCGAATAGCACATAATACAACCGTGCTCCAATTATACCGGCAGGAATGATCCAGAAGGCCATATCGACAATAAAATCTTCTTCGATGCCTCTTCTACCCGATTCTTTCATGCTCAGCCAGACTGCCGCAAACATCCCCGTCACAATGATAATGCCGTACCAGGCCACTTCTAATGGGCCGAGACGAAATGCGATAGGATCTATGCTACTTATAATACTGTTCATACAATTTCCTCCATTAATTATTCTGCTGATTATCCATAGTGTTCTGCTGGATCAGATTATTCAAGTTTGTTTCAAAGGTTTTGGTCGCATCATAACCCATTTCTTTAGCACGAATATTCATCGTAGCTATTTCAATAATGATGGACAGGTTACGTCCAACTTTTACTGGAATAGACAGTTTTGGAATGTCGACGTTAAAGAAACGCATATTGTCAAGATTGTGTCCCAGACGATCATACTGGCGGTTCTTGTCCCAATGTTCCAGATTGATGACCAGATCTACTGTTTTCTTGGAACGGATCGATCCTACACCAAACAGATTCACTACATCGA
The DNA here is from genome assembly GCF_054658155.1 of Alkalibacterium sp. m-11. NCBI lineage: Bacteria > Bacillati > Bacillota > Bacilli > Lactobacillales > Carnobacteriaceae > Alkalibacterium > Alkalibacterium sp. m-11. Next base: position 1,829 of record NZ_BAAGIR010000132.1, on the reverse strand, counting down.
TAACACCGATCCCTCTGATTTCGATCAGATGTCTTAAGATTTCAGGTGGTTCTCCTATGATCCGGCGCTCATCCATCATATATAGCTCGACTCTGTCATCTGCAACGAGGCGATGCCCCCGCTGGATCAGTTCAAGTGCCGTTTCAGATTTTCCTATTCCGGAGTCTCCGATTATCAGAACACCCATCCCGTAGATGTCGACTAGCACACCATGCTGAGAAATGCGCTCGGCCAGTCTTTCTTCCAGGAAATTCGTCACATTTGAAGACAGTCTGGTTGTTGACCGTTTAGATAACAGAACTGGGATACCCTTTTCTTCAGCTGCCTTGATCAGTTCCTGCGGCGGTTCTTGATTTCTCGACACTAGGAATGCTGGTGTATCTGCCTGGCACATTCTCTTCATGATAATATAACGCTCATCACTTGTCATACGCTCTGTAAACGACAATTCAGTTTTTCCTAGCAGCTGTATTCTATTCTGTGGATAAAAGCTGAAATAGCCTGTCAGCTCAAGGGCCGGACGGGACAGATCACTGATTGTGATTTCTCTATCTAGATGCTCTTCTCCGACGACAACGGTGATATCGTCCATCGCATCTACTAGCTCGTGAATTTTTACTACTGCAGTAGTCATAGTTTAGCTCCTTTGCAATTTATCAAACATGACTTTATCATATCATATTTAAGTAATGCTTTATAGGTCGAACCTATCCGAACTGCGATTGGATTATCGCTTTTTACCCCTTCATCTTTTCCATCGATTTTTGTCAGGAAACATCCTGCTCTCCTGTCTCCTCTGCGCCCTATTATCTGAAGTACGCATAGCTTCCTAAGTTCTCAGCCGTCCACTCATCACCAGGTTCTGCCAGGCTGTCAATCAGCAATGTCAGTTCCGCTATAGCTTTCATGCCGGCAATGAGTGACTGATCGATATAAGTCAGTGATTCAACTGCCAGTTCCTTTGTACGTCTAAGATTCTCAGCATCTGTCCCTTCAAGTACTTCCCTGACAATATCCAATGACCCTGCTGCTCGCGATACCGTTCTTATAATCATGACACGCTTTATTTCTGCTTGAGTGTACAGACGGTACCCGCTTCTTGAATCACGTGTAGGTATGATTAACTGCTCTTTTTCCCAGTGACGTATGCCAGATGTTCTTACTCCCGCTATTTCAGCAACTTCTCCGATAGTATAGGTCACATTCTGATGTTTCATCTGATCGATCCATTCTACCTCTTCTGTTTCCAGCATAGTAATGACCTGTTCAGCTTGAATTCTTTCTTTCTGAAGATCAGCCTGTGAAGCGTTAACTATCCAGAGCGCCTTTAGAAACTCCTTCTGCTGTATCAGAGGCATGATTTCCTTGACTAACCCCATTCCGTATCCGATATTCAACTTGACTATGCTTTTGAAATAACTAAGGTGAGTATCTGAGTATTGACGATGCCCACTTTCAGTTCTTGGAATCTCTGGAACTAGTCCCCACTCTTCATAGTGTTTCAACGTGCTGGTAGATATATCGCAAATTCTGGCAATGTCTATGCCTCTCATTGTCAGTCCTCCCTAGTTACAAGTACACTGGGCTAGTCATTATTTGACTCGTCCTGACCATTTCAGTATACACTACCTGAATAATTCATAGTACCTTGTCAGAACAGGCATTTATCCCGCTTTGATAAGGTTTATCAATCTATTCCTTCTTCACCCGTTGGGTGAAGAAAAAAATATACAAAAAGAGCACACTCTATGTTATTGTAAAGTCGACCAAAACAACAAAAACAAGAGGTGTGCTCAATGTCAACTTTACAAGAAAAGCAACTACAATTC
>NZ_BAAGIR010000131.1:0-5397 GCF_054658155.1 Alkalibacterium sp. m-11 | reverse complement strand
AGCTGTTCTTGTGAAGACAACATTCTCAACACTCCTTCATTTTCGTAACGCTTACATACATTATACTAAAAACCCACTATTCTATCTATTGAAATCATAGGTAGAATAGGGGTTTTTCAGCAGTCTCGTTCTCTCAGGCAGATCTTTTTAATTTGTCTTCTTTAGCTGTTTCTGAATTTCTCTACATCCCTTGCAATCATGACTTCTTCATCTGTTGGAATAAGGAACACTTTAACTTTGGAGGAATCAGATGAGATTTCTCTTTCTTTACCACGTACATTGTTTTTCTCATCATCGATTTCTGCTCCCAGGAAGGTCAGTCCATCGATCACATTCTTACGAGTATCTGATCCATTTTCTCCAATGCCTGCAGTAAAGACAATGGCATCTACACCATTCATAGTCGCAGCATATGATCCGATGTATTTTCTGACACGATCTTCAAAAATACGAAGAGCCAGTTCAGCTTTTTCATTAGTAGCTTCTGCATCTTCAAGGTCTCTCATGTCACTTGATATGCCTGACAAGCCTTTCAGTCCAGATTCGTTATTTAGAATATAGATCATGTCATTGATAGACTCGATGCCTTCTTTTTCCATCAGGAATGGAAGCAATGAAGGATCAATGTCACCAGAACGTGTACCCATGGTCACTCCTGCAAGTGGGGTGAATCCCATAGATGTGTCTACTGATTTTCCGCCATCAACTGCAGTGATAGATGCACCATTACCTAAGTGACATGTAATGATTTTTGTGTCTTCAATTGGTTTTCCAAGCAGTTCAGCTGCTCGTTCAGCAACATATTTGTGGCTGGTTCCGTGTGCACCGTACTTACGGGCATTATGCTTTTCGTAATATTCCATTGGAATGCTGTAAAGGTAGTTCACTTTAGGCATAGTCTGATGGAATGATGTATCAAATACAGCTACACTAGTAATATCTGGAAGAATTTTACGGAAAGCCTTGATTCCAGTAGCGTTAGCCGGGTTATGAAGCGGAGCAAATTCAGATAGTTCTTCGATCTGATTGATGACTTCATCAGTTACTAGAGCTGAATCTTTAAAGATTTCTCCACCAGCAACCACACGGTGTCCCACACCAGTAATTTCATTGAAATCACTTAAAATGTTCCATTCTTTAAGCTGTTCAAGAAGCATTTCAACTGCCACTTCATGATCAGCGATATCGACAACTTGTTCGAATTTTTCGCCGTCATTGTATTTGATAGTAAAGATCGAATCATTCAGTCCAATTCTCTCTACGATTCCTGAAGCTAGTACGCTTTCTTCCGGCATAGTGAAAAGTTTCCATTTCAAACTTGAGCTTCCAGCATTAATTGCAATTGTCTTTGACATAATATATATGCTCCTTTTAGTTTATTTAATCCCTTGTTCCTTTTTCCACTTCTTAATATCCATTAAGAAGGTTTTGAACGCTTCTTTATTGGATAAGCTTGGAGAAGTAGCGATCAGCACTTCTTTAGCCTGTCTGCTCTTTTCTCCTTTTTTCTGAACGATCAGTATGGATTTTCTGGACTGTTTATTCTTGAACCATTCATTGGGCAGATGAATGAATCCCTGAACATATCCTATACTCTGAATAAATGAAAGCAGTCCTTTAACTTCTTCTGACTCAAACGTGCTTGTAGGCATGAGATAGAAAGCCAAGCCATCTTCTTTCAAGTAGTTAAGACCCTGCTCTACCAGTAGAAAATGACTATATGAGTAGCCTTCCTCAAATGAAGTACTGAAAGTATTACCCTCTAATTCTATCGGATAATACCCTACAGGTAAATCAGAAAGCATGATGTCTGCAGGATCCATCAGTAAAGGCTGAAGCGCGTCCTGATGCATCAGTTCGATCGGCATACCCAGTAATGCAGCTAATGTCGATGTTAAAGATATTAGCAGGTCATCATTATCCACACCTGTGAATCTAAATTTATTTTTAGAGGATTCCAGATTACTGAATAGTGTATACATCAAGTTGCCAGTGCCGACTGATAAATCAGCTATATGGGCGGGCTGGTCGAAATCGTATAGAAGTTCGATCAGATAACTGAAAATAATGCCGATGGCATCTGGAGTTGGCTGATGGTTCGGCTGAAGCAAGTCTTCCTTGGCCGCTTTGATCAGAATAAGCTGAATAGCCTGTTTTCGTTCTTCAGGGGTCAGTGCAGTCAGTGTCAAACGACTATATATATCGATCAACTGTTTCTGAGCCTCTTCCCCGGGCAGACCATTCTCCACATGAATATCTCCGTCATCCAGGATATTCTCACCTGTTTCGATCAGGGCTTCAATATAAGTTGAATCAAGCTCTTTTCTGATGAGTTCTGTGGAATCATTCAACACAGAAAAAAAACGTTCTACGTTATTTATGTCCAAAAAAAATTATCCTTTCATCTTTTAAGGTGGTCAACAGCGAGTAAGATACTTGGGATAAAAAGTTAAAGCAGATTTAGTTATTATTAGTAAGGGTATCTATAGACATTTTAACTCATTTACTCATTATTCACAAGATTAATAATTGGTGTATGTACATTCTGTCGTATGACATCCTGTCATCTTATCGTAAAGAAAAAAGGAATCATATCAGCTGATGTGATTCCTCCACTTCTCTTAATTTAGTTAGCCACAGGATAAACAGAAACTTGCTTTTTGTTTTTTCCTTTACGCTCGAAACGAACAACGCCATCAACTTTAGCATAAAGCGTGTCATCTCCACCACGACCAACGTTTTCACCTGGATGGATTTTAGTTCCGCGTTGACGGTATAAAATTGATCCACCTGAAACGACCTGACCGTCTCCACGCTTAGCGCCTAGACGTTTGGATTGAGAATCACGACCGTTGGAAGTAGACCCTCCACCTTTTTTCGTCGCGAAAAACTGTAAATTCATTTTCAACATGATTTTTGCACCTCCATTACTTATTGTCTGAGGAATGGACTGTCATATAGTCTCCATACTCTTCCTCCGTATTTTTCAAGGAAAGATGCAGACTATTCATCAATATTTGAGCTGTTTCCATTTGCTTCTGACTCAAACCTTCGGGCAGCGAGAACTTCAGAAAGCCTCCCTGATCATCAGCCGACACGATATCTGGCGATATCTTACCGATCTCTATCAGACTGTTCACTGTACCGATACTCAATGCTGAGACGGCGGCGCACACGATATCCTGACCATAAGGACCGGAATCAGCATGTCCAGTGACTTCCACTGAAGAGATATGCTCATTTTCAAACTGGAATAGAATATTGATCATTACAGAACCGCTTCCCTGTTTGTATTAGTTGGTTTTAATTGATTTGATTGTTACTTTTGTATACGGCTGACGGTGACCTTGCTTGTTGTGAGAGTCTTTTCTGCGACGGTATTTGTAAGTCGTAACTTTCTTACCGCGACCTTGTTTTTCGATAATTGCTTCAACTGAAGCACCTTCGATAAACGGACTTCCTACAACAGTGCTGTCTCCACCGACGAACAATACTTCTCCAAATGTTACAGTATCGCCAGATTCTCCGTCCAGTTTTTCGACAAAGATTTCCTGACCTTCTTCAACTTTGAACTGTTTGCCGCCTGTTTTGATGATTGCATACATACTTGTTGCACCTCCTTATAATTTTGAACAAAGCATAATACGCCCTATTCCTGCACTTAGACTCGCCGTTATAAGTGGCATTAGCTCTTAAATACTTATATACGAGCGGTTGTAGCTGTGGTGCGTCACAAATACAACATTAATATCATATCAAATAAGACATAACGAGTCAACGTTTTTTGTCGAAAAGCTTTTTCCAAAATGACTGTTTCTCTTCTTTAAGAGACATCAGCGGAACAGTGTCTCCCAGAAGACGTCTCGCAATGTTTCTATACCCTTGTGACGACACATGATCCGGATCCAACACTACTGGATTCCCTTTATTTGAAGATCTGACGACTTCATCGTCTTCAAAAATGATTCCCAACAGTTCTACTGATAGATGGCGGGTGATTTCTTCTATATCCATCACTTCACCCTTTTGCATCATTGACTTTCGGATTCGGTTAATGATCAGTTTCGGCTGCTGGATCGATGTCTGTTCGATCAGCCCGATGATTCTGTCTGCATCTCGGATTGCTGACATTTCAGGCGTTGTCACCAGAATAGCGTCATCGGCTGCAGCTATAGAGTTTTTGAATCCTTGTTCGATTCCTGCTGGACAATCGATCAGCACAAAGTCATAATCTTTTTTAAGTTCGCCGATCAGATCTATCATCTGTTCTTCATTGATAGCATTCTTGTCAGCGTGCTGAGCAGCTGGAAGCAGGAAAAGCTGATCATTGAAGCGCTTGTCTTTTATGATAGCTTGATGAAGTTTTGCTCTTCCTTCGACTACATCAATAATATCGTAGATAATTCTATTCTCAAGACCTAAAATAACATCCAGGTTACGAAGTCCTATGTCCATATCCACTAGACACACTTTTCTGCTTTGAAGGGCCAGAGCTGTTCCTATGTTTGCAGTGGATGTCGTTTTTCCTACTCCGCCTTTACCTGATGTAACAACAATTGCTTTTCCCATTTAAAATAAACCTCCTGAGTGTTTCCCTATTTCTGGTCGTATAGTTTTCAAGTAATGCAGAGAACCGACCTCTATGATATGTAAATCATTCACGTAAACAAATTGGATGTCCTCTGACTGTACAAGGTTTTCATCTCTGTTCTCAATGACATGTACATTTCCGCCAATCCTCACTTGTGCGTTATACTTGAAATTCGCCAGGACTATGGCATTTTCATTGCCTTCAAATCCTGCATGGGCGATCCCTTTCAATTCTCCGATAACAAATATACTGCCCGTTGCCCGAACTGTTCCACCTGGATGGACTTGACCTATAAGCAGCAAATCACCATCAGCTTCAAGAATTTGACCGCTTCTGACTGTTCTTACTTCAAGCTTTGGGCGTGCTTCTCTGGCACGTTTCTGAGCATCTTCGATCGAAATAACATCGGATTCGTATGAACTGATTTTAAAATGCTCATCCTCAATGATATAGCTAATCTGTTTTTTTTCGTCAGCTGACAGCAGCCTGTTCCCAGTGTCAACAAAAAAAATCAGCTCATGTCCTTTCTGAGTATCCTTTTTCAGTTGAACTGTAAGTTCTTTCAGCTGGTCAACTACTTCTTCAAAGGAAGCTGAAGCGTGCAGGATAATCTGAAACCCTCCCGTTCTTCCCTTTAGTGTTACAGCATTCTTCATTGGCTCCACTCCTCATTATCTGTAGTTACTGTCAAATTTTTTTGTTCTTAAAGGTCTATAACCGTTGTTCTATCAAGGAAAAGACAAAAAACACTTGCCCCTCCCTCATTTATCGGTAAAATAGTAGGTATCCGACTACCAAACTATCCC
>NZ_BAAGIR010000130.1:0-5429 GCF_054658155.1 Alkalibacterium sp. m-11 | reverse complement strand
GTATACAACAAAAAGGACAGATTAACCACTTCAAGCTATCGCTTGACCGAAATTCATCTCCCACTTTCACTGGTGCTTCGCACCCATACGCTTAGAAGTGGGAGACTTCTTTCGGAATTACGTTAAAAGGATTCCTTATTCAGTGATATGAAAAATTCTAGGTTGTTTCATCATGTGCTGATTAGTCAAAATAAAAGCCGTCAAATCGAGTCAGGGAAATTTCCACTCGATTTGACGGCTTTTTCTATACTCAAATTAGAAATTTAGTGTATGGGTATGGACATTTTAGCTTTTGGATTGGATGAGTAGGCTGTATGATGAGTCTTAGAACACACTCAATTACAATCTCGACCTCGAGTAGGGTCGTAAACTAGCTGACCAAGTCAATTCCACCTGTTTCCTCACTCAGAACGCTTACTCAGACCGGCCACTTTTCAATCTCATATGCCATATTCCAGAACATCCATTCCAGCTGACAGCTTTTGACAAAAGCTTCCTTCATGATGGCTTTCTCAGTGTCAGAAGCTGTTTCGGCATAAGCATCAAGACGTGTTCTGAATGTATTGATAATCGTATCCACTTCATTTTTTGCATAGAAGGAAATCCATTCAGCAAAAGGATGAGCCTCATCTATAGAAAAATTCTCTTTAAGGTAATGAGCGATTTCCAGATACGTCCACGGACAAGGGAGCAGAACAGCGAGGATCTCTCCAAAACTTCCTCGCTGGGCGACATCAAGCATGTGACGGGTGTAATGATGGGCAGACGGTGCTAGAGGTTCGTATTGCAAATCTTCGTATCTGACACCAGCTACCTGACAGAAATTAGTGTGAGGATGTACTTCAGCATCCAGAATAAAAGTGATCTGATTGTTAAAAACTGCCATATCTTCTCTAAGTACACTTTTTGAAATAGCTATACCGTATACTTGATTAAAGGTATTTAAGTATTCAAAATCCTGTTTGACATAGTGTATAAGCTGTTCAGCTTCAAGCTTTCCAGATCCTATTCCTTGTACGAATGGATGTCTGAAAATAGACTGGAATATTGAATCAGCTTCTTGCCTTAATTCTTCGGTAAATGACATGGTTTAGCCTCCAGTAGTATGGTAATTACAATTTGCGGACTTTATGGTCTCTGCTTAAAAGAACTATAGCTGACGGGCAGACGAACCAAAAGAACAAGACGAACAAGAAGAACACCGACTGAGAAAAGCGGACTGATACAGGAAGTGAAGGGCGCGAGAAGAATGGGAATGGATCTACGCATTTAACTTCATCAATATATTTAAGTTATCTGACTGCAAAAAAAGCCGCTCTGCTAATCTGCAGGGCGGCATAACTTAAAAGTCATGATGAACGTTGGAGAGTCGTTTAAAACACTCCATACATAATGATCTAAGCTCCACTTCCCTACGCTGGAGTTAACCAGATCAGGTTCCAAGGGTCAAAGCATTGCTTTTCTCAGCCGTCAGCGGCTCCCCTAGTGAAAGAGATATTCAATTATCTTTCAAAGTCATTATGGCATATGTGTCCTCGTATCGCAAGAAAAAAGGAACAGAACTAAATGATTTACCCAATCAGCCAGAAGTATCCGATGACGACGAAACCTACAGCTATCCTGTACCAGCCGAATGAGCTGAAGTCATTTCGACGGATATAGTTCATTAGGAATTTGATTGCAAAGATTGATACCAGGAAAGATACAATACAGCCGACGATCAGAATGAGCAATTCTTCTAATGTGAAAGTAAAGCCGAAACCCAGCAGTTTGATCAGACTTGCACCCATCATCACGGGTATGGACAGGAAGAAAGAATATTCAGCAGCAATCGGACGGGCTGTTCCAATAAGGATGGCCCCGACAATAGTTGCACCTGAACGGGATGTACCTGGAATCAGAGCAAGCACCTGAAAGAAACCAATCATGAGGGCGACTTTATAATTTAAATCTTCCCAAGTTGCTATAGTTGGAATCTTTCCTTCATTACGTTTCTCTATTACGATAAATGCGACCCCATAGATGATGAGGGCTACTGCTACTGTAATCCAGTTATAGAAAAGGTCATGGATGGCATCTTCAAACAGTATGCCGAATACTCCTGCAGGAATGATACCGATAAGTACTTTGTACCAAATATGCCAGGTTTCTTTTTTCTGCAGATCATTTTTACCTGAGTCAAAGGGGTTAAGTTTTTTAAAATAAAGCAGAACTACCGCCATAATGGAAGCCAGCTGAATGACTACAAGGAACATTTCCTTGAATTCGTCAGTAGTATTAAGTATGAGAAACTCGTCTACCAGGATCATGTGTCCGGTGCTGCTGACAGGGAGCCATTCTGTAATTCCTTGTACTACGCCCAGTATGATGGACTTTATTAATTCTAATAACACAGTCATATCTCCTTTTAGTTAAATTCAACTCTTCCATCTTAACAAAAACAGGCGTTAAAAAACCATAAGAATATGAAGAATTCATCACAAAATCTTTTTAGTTTTTGTTTACACTAGGATGTGTTACTATTATTTATAGAATACGTATAGGAAATTATGTATACTGTCAGCACAAAATATTAAGAAAGTAGGGAGAAATATGGGAGTATTTGACTTTTTAAAAGGAAAAGGGAATGAACCTAAAGAAACGAAAGTCGTATTAAGCAACCCTGTTAATGGAAAAGTTATTCCAATCGATGAAGTGGATGATCCGGTCTTTTCACAGAAAATGATGGGAGACGGGTTTGGTGTTGTACCAAGCGATGGCGACATCTATTCACCAGCTTCAGGTAAGGTTGTCAGTGTCTTTCCGACTCAGCACGCAGTTGGACTTGAGCTGGATAACGGCATAGAAGTTCTGATTCACATCGGTATCGACACTGTAGAACTTGAAGGCGGACCATTTGACACTTTAGTCAAAGAAGGCGACACGGTTACACCGGAAACTAAAATTTCTACAGTAGACCTTGAAGGCCTGAAAGCTGCCGGTAAAGAAAACACAGTCATCATCGTTTTCACCAACATGGATCAAGTAGGAGATTATGACCTGTCAACTACTGGAGAAACCCAAAAAGGCGCAGAAATCGGTTCTGTTTCTTCTAAATAACACACTAAAAAAGCCTCGGAAAGGATATTCTTGAGGCTTTTTTTTTGATCTCTAGTGTGTATAAATACCAGCGTTCATCACATTTGTGCCAGGCAGTTCAGCTGATCGGAAAATTTACATTCAGAATCAGCGAGATAAATCTGACTAATGCTCAATCAGTTCTGTGGCCGAACAATGGTAAATACTTTTCCTATTTCAGAATAGGCATTTCCAGACAATCGAGCCACTGGTTCAAGGTGTTCGGGGAGGATATATTCCTTCTCAGAATCATATACGGCTGGATCGATGTGCACATCGGTCACTTTAAGAAGGAAGTGGTCGGTTACAACCTCTCCAGATTCGTCTACGATGGGAATATGCTGATACAGAGTGGTTTCAAAGCGGATCAGGGCTTCTCTGATTCCAGGGACTTTAACGGACGAACTGTCGACTAATGAGAGATCTGTCCGGTCCAGCTCGCTCTCATCAGAGGCAAGAGGAGCAGATGTCTCATTCATATCTGTAGTTAGTGATTTACTCACGATATGAACGACAGCTTCTTTCTGATCGATGATGTTCAAAGCTGTGTCTTTAGCTTTTCCGTTTGAGCGCAGGATAGAGACAGTAAGAAGTGGGATCTGATTGGACGCTACACTAAAGAAACTGAAGGGGGCAGCATTAACAATGTCATCTTCTTCATTAAGTGATGTAATCCAGGCAATTGGTCTGGGAATTACGCTGCCGGTTAGAAATTTATACTGCTGTTTGGCAGATAAGTCGGATGTTTTAAAATGATGCATGAGGGAGATACTCCTTTTCGTAGTCATAATGTAATGGTACTTAGTTAAGTATATTCTGAATTCAAGATTCTTTCCAGTTTTTGAACAATCCTCCTGTTTTGAGACCTATAAATGGCAAGAAGTGATAGAGCCGATTTTTGTATATCAAATTCTGAAGAATAAAATCAATACAATAAAAAAGAGAGGGAACGCCTCTCTTTCAAATGAATTGTTTGTATCAGGATCAATCGACTTATAGGAACTGAACGCAGATGACTTCAGGGGCGTAGACATCTTTTTGAAGCAAGGTCAGGCTTCCATCAGAAGCGTCTCGTTCAAATAAAGTCAGGTTATCAGTATCCTGGTGCCCGACGACGACATAAGATTCCGTTGGGTCCAGATTAAAGTCACGTGGAATCTCTCCTTCAGTCGGTACATAGTCATTCAGCGTCAACGTACCGTCCACATTGATAGAAAATATGGCAATGGAGTCGTGTCCGCGGTTTGATGCATAAACGAATCGGCCGTCTGAAGAAACTCTTATCGCTGCTCCACCGTTGAAAGCTGTATGGTCTTCAGGAATAGAAGAAACTGTCTGAAGGTGACTGAAAGAGCCGTATTCAGAATCGTAAGACAGAGTCAGAACCTCACTGCTAAGTTCTCCAAAAACGTAGGCAACAGCTTGATCAGGATGAAAGGCTATATGACGCGGCCCAGTGCCGGGAGCTGTTTCAAAAACTGCCACTTCTGTCAGCTCATTATTTTCTGTAAGAGAATAAGTGTAAACTTGGTCTGTTCCGAGATCACAGGCCACCAGATACTTCTTGTCTGGAGTCAGATCGAAGTAGTGAGCATGAGGGCCATCCTGATTTTCATGGGCGGATCGACCTGAATGCACTGATTTATCCAGTAGTTCCAGTTTGCCTTTATCAGAAACTTTGATGACAGCAACTTCTCCTTTATGATAATTGGCAGTATAGAGGAGCCCCTTATCTTCATCATAAGCTACATAACAGGGAGGAGCGCCTTCTTCGAGCCATTCATCTACAAGCTCATATTCACCGGAATCGGACTGTTTGAATGAAGCAATGCCACCTGTTCCGTTATCCTTTTTGGTAACAGAAAACAGCAGGCTGTAATCCTCAGATCCGTCAAGATAAGTTGGGCTGCCTAACGAAGCTTCATGCTTGAGGTTCCCAAGCTGTTTTGTTTCAGTGTTGAGTTCTATGCTGTAAATCCCTTTACTTTCTCTTTTGGTATACGTTCCCAGAATTAATTTATCAGTCATTCAGGGACCTCCTTCTTAAATTAGGTTCTTAAATAAGTATAACAAACTATTTACTGACCGTGAAAGAAAAGAGCATGTCTTCGAATAATATTTTTCAGTAATTTAGATACCTAAAAATATCACTAGTGTTGCATTAAAAATTTAACTGTTTCATGATATAAAAAAGTCCTTTATAATGGGGTTGGATGACTTATCCAAGACCAAAACAAAGGACTTACAACATGGATAAGTATAAAACAAAAATGACCATAAATAAATGGTTTTCCTACATTTCTTTAGAAACA
>NZ_BAAGIR010000129.1:0-5433 GCF_054658155.1 Alkalibacterium sp. m-11 | reverse complement strand
ATGTTGGTAGTGGTACTCACATTTTACCAAAGAGAGCTGTCTTTTTCTTTACCTTTAAGCTGATTAATCTAAATAATCCTTATAATGTAAAGGATAGAACGGAGTTCTTAGGGGTGCGAAACTTGAGCAATAAACAAGTAACACTGATTTTCAGTTTTATGCAACACCAGTGATACATTATAAATAAAGAGTCAGGAGAGGAGAAGGACTAAATGTACCAAATGATTATTACTATTGTAGATCGAGGAAAAGCAGAAGATGTCATAGATGCTGCCAAATTGGCTGGTTCAAAAGGTGGAACAATTATCAATGCAAGAGGGGCAGGTATTCACGAAACCAATAAAATTTTCAATATGGAGATTGAGCCAGAAAAAGAAATGGTTTATATTCTGTCTAATTCTGATTCCACTGAATCAATTGTATCATCTATAAGAGAAGAAGTTGAAATTGATAAACCTGGTAAGGGAGTTATCTTTGTTCAAAACATCAATGAAGTATATGGTATGTTTGAATAGTTAGTGATTTATAATGAGCATGGCTATAGAATAACTTAATTATAAAAAAGTCACTGTATTAAAATTTAAGAAAGGATGACTGTATTGAATATTGCTAACTCCAAACTAAAGGAAGTATTTTTTGCTGTTTTGCCAATTATATGCTTAGTGTTTTTATTAAATCTCACCATCGTTCCAATGGATCTATCTATATGACTCGATTCGTTATTGGTGCTTTATTCGTCATAGTGGGTTTAACTATTTTTCTTCTAGGAGTTGATCTTGGTATTACTCCATTAGGAAATTATACAGGGAAGTCAGTAGCTAAGACGAATAAGTTGTGGATTGTACTGATAGCAGGCGCTATCCTTGGTTTCTTTATATCTATTGCAGAACCGGGATTACTGGTGCTTGCCAATCAAGTTGAAAGTGTTACATCTGGCCAAATAGCTTCAACAAGTATTTTAATTGTGGTCTCTTTAGGGATAGCTCTTATGCTAGCATTAGGGTTCCTTAGAATATTTTATAATATACCATTGTTTAAAATGCTTATGGCGTTGTACTTAACTATTTTCCTTTTAGCTATACTTGCGTCTCGTGAATTTCTGGCTATTGCGTTTGATGCTTCTGGATCTACAACAGGAATACTAGCGGTTCCCTTTATACTGTCTCTCTCAGTAGGTATTTCTAAATTGAAAAAAGGATACGAAAGCTTCAGAAAAAGACAGTTTTGGTTTGATTGCTATAGCATCGACAGGAGCGATTATATCCGTTATGATTCTCGATATAGTATCTAACTCAGAACCGTTATCAGCTACGATTGAAACGGAAGTGATGGAAACACAAACCATCCTTCAGCCTTTTATAGAAATGACGCCAACATATATATTAGAAAGCTTTATAGCCATTCTTCCATTATTAATAATCTTGCTGATTCTCCAGAAACTAGTTTTTAAATTGAGTAAAAAAGAGTTTCGTAAATTACTCACAGGGTTTATCTATTCCTTTATCGGATTATTTATCTTTTTAGTAGGGGTCAATACTGGATTCATGGATGTGGGTACTGCTATTGGGAATGATCTAGCATTACTTGATAACAAAGTTTATATACTGATCATCGGGTTTGTTTTAGGTGTGGCTACTATTTTAGCTGAACCGGCTGTTCATGTCCTGACTCAACAAATTGAAGATGTTACGAGTGGTTATGTCAAACGGCCTGCTGTATTAGTTTCTTTGTCAGCTGGTGTAGGAGGAGCCGTTTTACTGTCGGTCATTCGCATATTAGTCCCTTCTGTACAATTGTGGCATTACTTATTACCAGGTTATTTAATAAGCTTAGGACTAATGTTTTTTGCACCAAAACTCTTTGTGGGAATCGCATTTGATGCCGGTGGAGTGGCAACAGGTCCAATGACTGCAACATTTATCCTGGCATTTATTCAAGGAGCAGCGGGTGCATTTGAAGGTGCTGATGTCATTATTGACGGATTCGGAATGATTGCCATGGTAGCGATGATGCCCATAATTACTTTACAGATGTTAGGTTTGATTTTCTCAATTAGATCAAAGAGGAAAGGAGATGTAGAAACAAATGAGTAGTCTAGAAGATGTGAAAGTCTATGATTTAATTTACGTCATAGTGAATCAGGGCATAGGTTCAAAGGTTCTACGTCAAGCTAAGAAATATGGTGTTTCAGGTGGAACGATTATTTTAGGGAAAGGCACAATCATTAATCCTTTTTTAAACTTTTTATCCTTGTATGATGAAAAAAAAGAAGTAGTCTTAATGGTTGCCAATCGTGAAGTTGCAGAAAATACTTTAGATAAATTAAACAAGCAATTTAAATTCTATAAACCCCATCATGGTATTGCGTTTACTACGAGTACAGTTGAAGTTATAGGCTCTCGGTCAAGTATCTTCAAGGAAGACAAAAGCCAAGTGGTTGATCATCCGCTCTATCAAATTATTGTGACGATTGTCGATAGAGGAAAGGCAGACGATGTTGTAGAGGCTGCAAAGAGTGCAGGCTCAAGAGGAGGTACCATCATTAATGCAAGAGGTTCTGGTGTGAATGAAACAACTAAAGTTTTTGATATGGAAATAGACCCTGAAAAAGAGATGGTAATCATTTTAGCTAAAAATGATGCCACAGAATCTATCATGTCATCCATCAGAGAAAAGCTTGAAATAAATAAACCGGGTAATGGGATTATATACACCCAAGATGCGATGAATGTATACGGTGTTTACTAGTTGATTTCCATGGTAATAAGGAAGCTATTTATACTGTGCGAGTGTTCTGATATAGTTATCAATTTAGGAGGTAATAGCAATATGAATTCTAATAATCACTCAAATAAATTTATATCTGTGGTTATGGTAAGTTAGGAAAAAGCATTGCCGCTGAATTAAAAATCCATGATCAGGAATATGTTTTTGTTGAAAAACACGAAAAGAAATGCAAGCAATTAAAAAGTCTGAATGAACCTCATGTTTGTGGTAATGCTAAAAATGTTGACACGTTGATGAAAGCCGGTATAAAAAAATCTCAAGGGAGTGTTATTACCTTTTCAGATAATAGTGAAGTACTTTATACCGTTTTTTCGGTAAAAGAATTAGATTCTTCCTTAGATATTGTATGTGGGGCATCAGGAAAAGAAGCATATAGAAACTAAAGAAAGCTGGAGTAAAAAAAGTTCTAATAATGGACAGATTAATCTCGGACCGGATATTAGCACATTTAGAGAACCCATCTCTATCTCATTCTTTGAATCTACTTACTAAAAACGACCAGGAACAACTACTTGTTGAAGAGTTTATCATTGATGATCGGTCTGAATTTATTAATAAGGACTTTGAAAGTATACAGAAATTAGTGACCTCTAAGGCAATCATTCTAGGAATGCTTCGAGCTGGCACTGATGAATATATTTCTAATCCAAAAGCTGATACCAAAGTATGTAAAGGGGATACTTTATATATCATGGGATATTTAAATGAACTTGAAGAAGTAAAAGAGTTATTAGCCAGTGAAAGATAAGTTCTTAGAACAAGAAAAGAGTTTATACTGCAAAACATCTAGAGAATTTTTCTCACTGTAGAAGAGGTCATTACACACTAACAGTGTAATTAAACCTATATTGGGATGAACTGATAAAACTTAGCAAGTACTACTTCTGCTTTTATTAGATTGTAAGTACTATCATCTCAACGCATGTTGAAAGCGTAACAAGGCTTACTCGAGTAAAGCACATAATATGATATTTAGTTAGTATAAGACCCTCTAGGTGAAGTTTAAATGCCTAGAGGGTTCATTTGACTGTTGGATTAATGAAATAGACCTAGGTAAGTATAAGTTTGTTAAAAAACTTTTTCATCTAATGTCGGCAACCATTTCCTAATGCTCTTTTCACACCATCGCCCGCACGTACTCCTGTTTCCATATAGATTAAGTCCTTGCTACCAAATCATTTTTTATGTCGAAACACTCGGTTTTTTATGCTATTCTGATGTCGTTAATGAACTAGTATTTATATTGGTGAAAGTTGGAAAAAAAATGGTTCAATTAAGAAAGATTACCCACGATAATTTTGATGCAGTAATGGAGTTAAGCATGACAGATGAGCAGAAGGGAAATGTGGATTCCAGCATATATTGTTTGGCTAAAGCCTACGTAAAGATACTTAACGATGAAAAACCGCCTATGATTTTCGCTATATGCAACAATGATGAAGTCATAGGATATGTCGATATTGGATTTTACGAACTGTCCGAAGATTCATTTTTAAGTAAAAAATATGGAGATAAATATACTTATGGACTTAATCGCTTTATGATTGATAAAAAGCATCAAGGCAAAGGGTTTGGCAAACAAGCAATGATGAAAGTTATTGAATACATAGAGACGTTTCCACAAGGACAAGCTGATGCAGTGGCTACATCCTATTGGCTGGTGAACGAAGCCGTCCGGAAGCTGTTTGCGTCTGTCGGTTTCGTTGAAACAGGAGCAATATGGGACGGACAAACAGGCGATAATTGGAATGTAGAAAGAAAAGATATAGAGTATGCAGAAGTAGGGGCCAGACTTGGATTATAAAGGCAAGTTTAATCAAACTGAAAGGACATATATGTATGCGATATTTAACAAAAGAATGGTATGAATTATCTCAGATGACAGATTTTCTTTTTGATGTGAGAGTACATAAAGGGGCTGGCGTTTTTAACGAAGGGCTCTATCAAAGACTTTATAAAATAAAAGAGAAAGAATTTGTAGATATGCAGCAGGAAATATATGACACTGACCCTCGTTTTATGTTAGAAGAAGACGAAACTGCTATGGTCCCTCTAGATATGTTTATAAATGAAGAGATTATAAGTGAAGAGGATCAGCTGGTCTATTCTATGTCGCCCGAAGAAAAAGACCATATACAAAAACTTATAGAGGAATATGATAGTCGTCCGCCGTTTGATAAATATGATTGCAAAAAAACATTTGCAAACATTCATGAAACGCGTATAAGAGAGATAATGGATAAACTACCACATGAACTGTACCAGCAAATTGCTGATGTCCGAGTTTTCTCCCTAGGTTATTGCAGCAAAGCAGTCAAAAATCAGTTAAAAGCTTTAAGTTCAGATAACGAAAAAATGATGAATAACATTTTAAATGAGTATGATAAAGTACAGCAGGAAGAGAATATTCCTCAGATAATAGAAGAACGATTCAGCTTTCATGATTGCGAAGTAACAGATTTAAAGGTTGAGAAAAAAGATCTTGTCATCCACTTGAATACAGACGGAGGCTTTACCAATTTTAACGTAATTCCGAAAGAAGTCTCCCACTTCTAAGCGTATGGGTGCGAAGCACCAGTGAAAGTGGGAGATGAATTTCGGTCAAGCGATAGCTTGAAGTGGTTAATCTGTCCTTTTTGTTGTATA
>NZ_BAAGIR010000128.1:0-5512 GCF_054658155.1 Alkalibacterium sp. m-11 | reverse complement strand
GGGACTGCCTTTTGAGCCTACCCATATCCGATTCCTCTATCTGTATGAAGTCTGTGCAGACAAGAATGGAGTTCGTAGGAAGCCCCCACTTCAAAATCCAAAGGATTTAAGTGGTGGGTAGTTCACAACGGATCAAGGCATCTGATAATAAGCTGCAGCTGGCATCAGAAACCATTGAAATCGTGCCGTCAGAAGATTAAACTAAATAGTAATCACGCGCCTGGATCGGTCGATGTGTTCGGGCGTTTTTTCGTACATAAATGAGCAGATGAAGGAAGTGATCCCTATGGGACAAGAACTGATCAAAAATACGGCATGGCCAAATACCGTTCAATCTTTGGCTGAGGATATGTCAAATTTAGGATTGAAGAAAGATGCCATGGTCCTTGTTCATACGTCATTATCAAAAGTCGGCTGGGTAAATGGGGGAGCCCAGGCTTTCGTTGATGCGCTGATGACGGTGATCGACGAAAGAGAAGGGACAGTGGTCATGCCGTCTCAGACTGGTGACTGGAGCGAGCCGTCAAAATGGCAGTATCCGCCAGTCCCTGAAAGCTGGTGGGACACCATTCGCGAAACGATGCCGGCCTTTGATCCCGAAAAGACACCTTGCCCGTATATGGGTGTAGTGGCCAATCTGTTCCGAACCTATCCGAATGTAAGAAGAAGCAGTCATCCGGCAGTCTCTTTTACGGCCTGGGGAAAGAAAGCTGATCAGCTGACGTCAGGTCACTCTCTGAACTTTGGACTGGGTGAAGGCTCGCCGCTCAAAAAACTTTATGACGAGAATGCCCTGATTCTGGCAGTCGGAACGGATTATGACACCTCAACGGCCATGCACTTAGGCGAATACCGTGCACCGAATCCGACACTCAAACCTGAAGGGACAGCCATCCTGGAAAAAGGTATCAGAGTCTGGCGGACATATGACGACATCGAATTGGATGAATATCAGTTTAGTGCCATTGGAAACGAGCTCGAGAAAAATGGTCTAGTTACAATCGGAAAAATAGGCAAAGCAGAAGCCAGACTTTACCGGGTCAGAGATGCGGTCGATCAGTCGACCAGACACTTTACGGCACTTAGAAAATAGACATAAACTTCTTAAGCAAAAGGGGAGAACCGAATGAGCACGTATTTTAAATTGGTTGGACTAGAGGATCTGGATACCCTTCAGGCTATCAGTATCGAGACCTTTACAGATACGTTCGAAAAAGACAACACAGAAGAAAACATGACAGATTACCTGTCCAAAGCCTGTACAAAAGAGAAGCTGAGTCAGGAGCTCGCCACAGAAGGGTCACGATTTTACTTTCTATATGCAGACGATGAACTGGCCGGTTATCTGAAACTGAATGCAGGAGAAGCGAGAACGGAAGACATCGATCCTGATGGACTGGAAATCGAACGGATCTATATCCGTACTGGATTCAAGCGCAGAGGGTTGGGGACGAGTCTTTTAAACAAGGCAGTCGAGACAGCTGAAGAACAGGGCTGCACGAGCATCTGGCTGGGTGTCTGGGAACATAACGAGCCTGCGAAAGCATTCTATAAAGCCAAAGGATTCAAGAAAGTAGGGAGTCACTCCTTTTTCATGGGGAACGACGAGCAGACGGACTGGATTATGCTTAAAAGCCTCAGTTAGACAAGGGGGGGCAGAAAACAGATGAAAGCAGTTAAAAATGTATTGTATTCTGTTCGTCAAATTGGTATAGTCATTGTGGTACAACAAAATTAAATACGGAAGATCCTGGGAGTCTCGAATTGGAGGCTGAGAGTGATGTATATCAGACCAGTAACCTGATCAGCGTAATGGCTGCGTAGGAAGTATCTTATATATTATGGCTCTTTCCTATGGTTTTTTTTCGTTAGGAGGAGTTTTTTTCATGCAGAAAAACTATGTCAACTACGGAAATTGTTCAGTCGGAAAGCCTGGTTCCACTTTGGAAATTACAGGCGCACGTTTCAATTTATCGCCGATGAGTGACGATTTCAAATCGATCATTTTAGGTGCGATCAAGCAGGTCGATCTATCGAAAGTCTGGGCACAGACCGACCATATTTCAACAGTTTACCGTGGGAAAGAAGAAGCGGTATTCGATGCACTGAAGGCTGCCTTTTTGTATGCCTACAAGGAAGGGGTTCATATGACTCTCGAATCGACTATTTCAAAAGGGTGTCCCGGAGATACGGACAGTGACTACACACTGGAACTTGACGATCCAAGAGTCAATCAGGCCGAAACAGAAGCAATCGATTTTCCGGTAATCGGGAAGTTTGCCCTTTACCCAATGGGCTCTGACAACTATATGGCAACTATTGCCAAGGTCGTCAACGAAGGGATCGATAGAGGTGTGGTGACAGGTTCTGGTCATTACGGAACGAATCTGGGTGGCAGCGCACAGGATGTCTTCGACTATCTGGAATATGTGTCGCACACAGTCGGCAGTGAAGTCAGTCACTACATCAGTCAATTCACCTTGCACTGTAACGTACCGGAGGGAGAAATCTAATGAACAGAAAACCATTAAGTCTTCGCGACTATTTGTTGATGTCTTTGATTGCCGTCGTTTTTGGGATTGTCTTTTTAATGGCTGTATATGCGGGAACTGCTTTGACTGCTGTACTGACACCGATGGGACTCGGCATACTCGGCTATGAACCCTTTTATGGTATCTGGTACTCGGCAGCCCTTGTCACGACCTACATGATTAGAAAGCCGGTAGTCGGTGTTGTCACTGAAGTGGCCACTGCACTCGTGCAAATCCTTTTAGGCAATATGTTCGGAGCAATCGTACTGATCTCTGCTTTTATTCAGGGCATGGGTGTCGAGCTGGCCTTCTTCGCTACTCGCTATGAAAAATACACTTACAAAGTATCGATGCTGGCTGCCGTAATCACCACACTATTGTCCTTTGTCTGGACAGGGTACAGAGCCAACTATCTGGCTATGAACTGGGGTATCGTCCTGTCGATTTTCGTCATTCGTCTGTCGAGCGCCTTGTTTTTCACCGGTTTCGTGGCAAAATGGTTGTGTGACAAGCTTAATGAAGCCGGTGTACTGAATCATAACCTGAAAGAAAGTGACGCCGTTGAATGAACCCGTTCTATCCATAAAGAATCTGACATTTGAAATAGACGGAAAACAGCTGATTGACCAAGTCAGTCTTGATATTCAACCGGGTGAGACCGTCCTTCTCTGCGGGAGAAGCGGCAGCGGGAAAAGCACCCTGGCTAACTTGATAAATGGGTATTATCCCGAATACGGCGGAAAGCAGGCTGTTGACCGACTTGCCATAAAAGGAGAGGACATAAGCAGACTGTCGGTAGTCGAGCGTTCAGATAAAGTACAGACAATCTTCCAGAATGCCCGGCTGTCTTTTTCCATGCGGACGCTGAGAGAGGAAATGGTCTTTTGTCTGGAAAACAAACGCAAAGCTGTAAGCGAGATAAATCAGGTGATTGAGCAGAAGGCCGCACTATTCGGTCTGAGAAATCTGCTGGACCGCTCCTTTGATGATTTGTCCGGCGGGGAACTGCAAAAAGCCGCCTTTATCTGTGCCTCGCTGACTGACGTGCCGCTCTTCATTATGGACGAACCTTTTGCCAACATGGACGATGAAACGGTTGAGACTTACATGAGCTACATCAATGAGCTGACTGCCAGTGGTAAAGCGGTTCTCATAATCGATCATCATGTCAAAAGATGGGCTGATGTAGACCGCTGGCTTCTGATGGATGCTAAGCAGCAGCTGACCGATTTGTCCGAACTGGCAGATCAAGAGTCACGAATCAGACGCTTGATGGCTGAAGGCATCTGGCTTGATGAGCTTGAATTGAATAGAAAGCCGGTTCAGTCGGACGAATCTGTTTTGGAACTGGACAATGTATCAGTTTTCTATGAAGAAACCGTGCGCCGTTCTTTTTTCAAAAAAGAAACCAGAATTCACACCTTGATAGAAGAAGCCAGCTTTGAACTCAAAAAAGGCTCTCTCACTGCTTTAATCGGGCCCAGCGGAGTCGGCAAGTCGTCTTTATTCAAGGCGATTTTAAAAGCGGCCCCTTACAAAGGTGACATTCGACTCAACCAGGATGATACAAAGAAATTAAAACCTAAAGACCTTTACGCTCAAGTGGGGCTGGTGTTCCAGGATCCCTCTCTGCAGTTTGTCAAAACAACGCTCTTAGATGAGATGGCGGTTAGTTTGCGAGCCTGGGAGACAGTTGAGGAAAGCCAGGTTGAACCGGAAGCGAGAGCGATTTTGTCTAAACACGGCTTCGAGCAGAAAGAAAAGCAGTCACCATGGGTCATTAGTCAGGGTCAGCAGCGCCGCTTGGCTGTTATCTGCATGACCGTCGGCAAGCAGCAATTGCTCCTCGTTGATGAACCGACTTACGGGCAGGATGCCGCCAATGCCAAACTGATTATGGATAAACTCAGTGAACTGTGTCAGGCGGGGATGACCTGTTTGTTTACCAGTCACGACCGTCATCTGGTTGACGCTTATGCTGATCAGATAGTTGAAATTAGAGAGAAAAGGGTGTGGAAGCAAAGATGATCGATTCTATCAATCCGACCGCCAAGACGGTTGGAATTCTGCTAGGCAGTATCGCTTTAGGCCTCACCTTTGACTGGCGAGTAAACCTTACAGTTTCCTTTGTAGGGATGCTTTTTTTGGCTACTTCCAGACGCACTGAGCCTGCCCGCCTGATGAAAGTAGTCCTGCCGCTTGCGGTGGTTTCGATGAGCTACTTCTTCACCGGCTGGCTGTTCAGTTCCGAAGGCGTTCAATTTGCTTCCGGTGCTTCTGATTTAGCCTTGCCGACTGGACGGGATCTGGTGAATGGTCTGAATCTGAGTTCGCGCATTTTTGCCTTTGCCATGCTTGGTATTAGTTACGGGATGACTACCGATTCCGGTGAACTGATTGCCAGTCTAATTCAGCAGGCTAAGATGCCAATGAAAATGGGCTATGCCATTTTGACTGCAGTGAACCTGACCTCACTGATCAAGACCGAACACGAACAGTCCAGACTGGCACTTCAGGTCAGAAACATTCCCGTCAAGCCTCTGGACAGCAAGCCACTTTTTACGATGATGATTCGAATGGTGCACTGGTCAGAACGCTTGTCTCTGGCCATGGAATCTAAAGGGTTCAGCGAAGAACGCGTGATGCAGCTGAAGATGACAGTCAATCCCATTGATATTGTATTTGCGGCGGGACTACCTGTAGCCATAGCTGTACTGGGATTTGTAGTTTTTTAATAATACATGCCAATTCAATAGAAGAGATGTTCATGAGTGATAAAATAGTCATTCGTGGACATCTTTTTCTAAGGTCTTCTGTATGAGGTGAAAAAGAGATAAGTTGTGAACGATAAATCTTTTAACGTAATTCCGAAAGAAGTCTCCCACTTCTAAACGTATGGGTACGAAGCACCAGTGAAAGTGGGAGATGAATTTCGGTCAAGCGATAGCTTGAAGTTATTTCTCAAGACCTTTTCTTATTAG
>NZ_BAAGIR010000127.1:0-5692 GCF_054658155.1 Alkalibacterium sp. m-11 | reverse complement strand
ATCACGTCACTGCTTAAATTATTTAAACGTTTTAAGTTAGCTACGGTCGTGTTGTTTGCAACGGCAATGTGTGACAAGGTGTCCCCACGTACAACCGTATGTGTTCTTTGGTTTGACACAGGTGTTGAAACAGGTGTCGGTGCAGGTGTTGGTGTTTCAGACACGTGTGTCACATGTGTATCGAAACGTGTTAAATCATATAATGCAATGATGTTATTCAATTTGCTGGCATACGTTGGATCGGTTGCGTATCGCCCTTGTAACCATGCCGTCGCATCACGGTAGCTGGTTGTATTTTCAACCCATGTGCCGGAATAAAATTGGCTGTTCCAACTCAAACCATTTCGGAGCAATCTCGCGTAGTCTCTAAGGGAGGCTTCAATATTCGGGTACCGTCTGAAGCGCTCAGTAACCGTAATCCATCCACCTTGTGCGGGAATGTATTCTCTTGTGGGTAATGCAACATATTGCCCTTGGTATCGGCCTTTTACACCAAACAAGTTGTAGTTAGGTCCTCTGGATAATTCACTACGCCCAAAGCCAGATTCTAAGGCCGCTTGTGCAATCATGACCGACGTATACAAATTAAATTCCTTAGCCACGCGCTGTGCGGGACCCGCGATCATATCGATAAACTCTGCCTGTGTTTGTCTCACCGGCGTTGCGGTCGCGTTGGTGACGGACGCGGACGCGGCACCCTCACGTATCGTCAAACGTTGACCTACGACAATGTGGTTAACGTTTTGGATATTATTCAATTGTGCAATGTTAGCCACCGTTGTCCCATACATTTGTGCAATACGTGAGAGTGTGTCACCTGAGCGAACCACATGGAACGTCGCGTTGGCCGTAGGGTTTGCGCTTTGTGTTGCGGTCGTAAGCGAGAACGTGCGCACTGACGGCGTTTCAGTCGTGTCTTTTGTATTGGCAGCCTCTTCAACAACCACATTTTCTTCTGCTTTTGGTTCAGCTTCAACAACCACAGGTTCTGCTTCAACAACCACAGGTTCTGCTTCAACAACCACAGGTTCAGCTTCAACAACCACATCTTCTGCTTCTGGTTCAGCTTCAACAACCACAGGTTCAGCTTCAACAACCACATCTTCTGCTTCTGGTTCAGCTTCAACAACCACAGGTTCAGCTTCTGGTTCAGCTTCAACAACCACTTCTTCTTCTGGTTCAACGTCTTCGATTGCATCAACAATTTCATCAGCTTCTGCATCGTCTACGTCACTATCTACTCGACCAAGTAATGCATTAAAAATCGTATCCAATTGATCAACCGATAATCGGTCACGGTCCACTTGCTCAAAAATACTTTCGCCACCGGAATCTTCAATCAACTGAATTAATTGATCTTTGATTGCCTGTAATTCATTTAGGTAATCGGATGTCTCGTTGTCATCATATGTATGATCCGAGTCGTGGGCTGATTGTAACGCTGTATAGTGTTCATATAACTGCGTCAATTCGACAGAATCTTGTTCAATCGACTCGGCCGATACCGAACCTGCAAATCCTGTCAATACAATCACACTAGCCAACACACTTGAGGACCGGGTCGCTACTTTTTTATAACGCGACGATTTGTTCACCGCGTGTTTAGAGAAAACTGATTTTACCATTCGTATCACTCCTATATATCCATTTATGTTTTATGTTTGTTATCACGCTAAATTTAGTGTGAGCGTCACCACATTAACCCTATTATACCGTGCTCAGAACCGTTTGAATAGACGGTTAGCGTGTAATGTTTGATACCTGACTGTAACAATAAAGCAAACAAAAACCCCGCATCTATATGCAGGGTTTGTTACGCGTGTTCAACTGGAGCGTCAAGGTGAATGTGTACACGGGAGTTTGACAGTTGAAACCAGGAAAAAGTGACAGAAAGCCTATGAGGGCTTTATTTTTTTGTCAAATTCACTTCTTTATTATTGCGTACTATTTCGTACTATTGTATAATAAGCATATTAAACTAAGATATGAGGGATTCCTATGCGCGTGAAAAAGAGCCAGTCAAAACATTCTACCTCCTATATGATCATTAAAGACGTTTATGTTAACGGAAAGAAAACCACAAAAGTGGTTGAAGCCCTAGGAAATGATAAAGAGATTTTAGAAAAACATCCGGGAGTCGATCCGTATGAATGGGCCAAACAATACGCTAAGACTTTGACCGATAAAGAAAAAGAAAAAAAGGCCAAGATTGTAGCGAAATTTGATCCCCATAAACCCATCCCTAAAAATGACCAACGGTCATTCAATGTCGGGTATTTATTTTTACAATCCCTTTATCATCAACTAAAGCTGGATAAGGTCTGCCGCATCATTTCAGACAAACACAACTTTTCTTATGACTTAAACACGATACTCTCTCGACTGATTTATATGCGTATACTGAATCCCCGGTCAAAGAAAGGAACGTTTGAGTGTGCGCAAGATTTACTTGAAGCGCACGAAGTAGAATCCCAGCACATTTATCGTGCCCTAGATGTTTTAGCCGAAGAATCAAATACTATCGAAGAAATGGTCTATCAGAACAGTTTAGAAATTGTGGAACGTAACCAACAGGTATTATATTACGATTGCACGAATTTCTATTTTGAAATTGAAGAAGCCGAAGGCTTAAAACAATACGGCATGTCTAAAGAGAATCGCCCTAACCCCATTGTTCAAATGGGACTGTTCATGGATGGCAACGGGCTGCCCCTTTCTTTCGTGATTCACTCAGGCAACCAAAATGAACAACCGACGTTAAAGCCATTGGAAAAGAGAATTATACGCGATTTTAACTTATCCCAGTTTGTTGTTTGTACAGACGCTGGACTGTCTTCTCATGACAATAGACTCTATAACTCTTTTGGAAATAGAGGATTTATTACGACTCAGTCTATTAAACTGTTAAAAAAGCATTTAAAGGAATGGGCATTGGATACCAAGGACTGGCTCCCCGTAGGGGAATCGCATCGGTCTTCCCGTAAAATAAATCTGGAAGATTTGGATTTAGAAAAAGATAAAGGACACTATTATAAAGAACGCTGGATCCATGAAAATGGATTAGAACAGCGATTGATTATCACTTTTTCTCCCAAGCATAAACGCTATCAAGAAGAGATTCGCAGAAAACAGATTGAACGAGCCATGAAGAAAGCCGATAATCCAAGTCAATTAAAGAAAAAACGTCCAACAGATTTCAAGCGTTTCTTAAAAGAGACCCATGTCACTAAAGAAGGCGAGATCGCGAAGGACTTTCAAGTCACAGTAGATCAAGAGAAGATAAATGAAGAAGCGAAATACGATGGGTTATACGGTATCTGTACAAATATATCGGGGGATTCAGAAGAGATACTTAAAATATCTCATCGCCGTTGGGAGATTGAGGAAACCTTTCGTATTCTGAAAAGTGAAATGCGTGCACGACCGGTTTTTGTCCGAAAGGACGACCGGATTAAAGCACATTTCCTCACTTGCTTTCTTTCATTACTGGTTTATCGTATTCTTGAAAAAACATTAGATGAAGCTTATACCTGTCCTGATATCATTGATACACTGCGCAAGATGCGTGTGTTTGAATATTCAGGAGAAGGGTATATCCCAACCTATACACGAACGGATTTGACTGATCAACTCCATGAGGAGTTTGGGTTTAGAACGAACACTGAAATTATTCCTCAAAAAAGAATGAAAAACATTTTAAAACAAACGAAAAAACAAAAATAGTACGCACTTTTCCAACTAAAAAAACGACAAGAGAGCCTATACCTAAGGCATTCTTGTCGTTTTGACTGTCAAACTCGAGATTATACCGTGCTCAGAACCGTTTGAATAGACGGTTAGCGTGTAATGTTTGATACCTGACTGTAACAATAAAGCAAACAAAAACCCCGCATCTATATGCAGGGTTTGTTACGCGTGTTCAACTGGAGCGTCAAGGTGAATGTGTACACTTGCCCCCTGAATGTGTCGGTGGTTTTTGCATTGTCTACGCGCCACCATCGTCTTCTATACGAGTTCTCTTAGCTGACAACCCGTATAGATGGTTCACTATTTTCATACCGGATATCTCTAGGTGCACCCCATGACACCTCTTCGGACTCCTGTTCTACATCGTCCGCGTTTGAATAGGCGCTCCATAACAGCAAAAGCGCCCCTAACCCTATAACAATCAAGGACACGGTCATCGACCATGTGTACCATTTGGGTTCCTTATCCGGATGACTCGGTTTTTCTAATGCTCTGTTTCGGTCTTTATCTTCCATCGCCATCTCTCCTTACTTACGTAACACAATGCCATTTGATGTGACGGTTTGAACCGTTGATGACGTTGTCCCACTAACAGCTGACCATGCACCCCATGTTGACCCGTTATGTGTTCTAATACGACTTAATGGGCTACCGGTTGCACTTGCATTCCATGTAATATCGACATTCCCATTCGTCCACGCTGTTGGTGATTGCGTACTGCTTGCATTGGGTAAAATTTTATCAATATTTGTTACGGTATGAGACCGTGTTGACGTGTTCCCAGCATGGTCTTCTACTTCAAAGGAATAGGTGCCGTTTGACGTGACTGTTTGAGTCGTTGTCGAGCCATTCACCCATGTGCCGCCCGATTGCCTTACTCGTCTGACACCTGAACCACCGGTATCCGTCGCATTAAACGTCAAGGTGACATTCTGATTTGTCCAACCTGTCGGCGTCTGAGAAATCGAACCACTTGGTACAGCTTTATCTATACGGTTAACCGTCGCTGACACGGTTCGTGTGTTTCCAGCATGGTCTTCTACCTCAAAACTGTAGGTTCCATTTTCTGTTGCGGTTTGAGTCGTTGTTGCGCCGTTTACCCATGCGCCGCCTGCAATTCTCACCCGCCTCACACCTGAGCCACCGGTATCTGTTGCATTGAATGTTAGTGTCGCATTGGTGTTTTGCCATGCGATTGGGTTACCTGTAATCGTGCCGTTTGGTGTAGAAAAGCAAAATAATCCAGCCAGTAAATGTCACTTTATTCCGGCAGTTTTATTTAAGAAAATGAGGCAATTAAGCGACAGAATCTGTTTATTCCAGCACGTTTGTCAGTTTAGACCAGCGGATTGTCTTCTACAATAGTTACTAAAAAAAGTCCGAAGAGCATTGGGAGCGTATGCTCCTTTCTCTTCGGACTTTCTTTCTGTTTTCCATTAAAATGAGACATCCTGATCTTCCATAAATCCATTGGATTCAAAAGACGACGGAACTCTCTCTTCCTGCTGTATGGCTGTTTCAATTAATTGCTTGGTCTGTGAATAGGAAAACAAATACGCTTCCTCGCTGGAAATTTTATACGCCTGAACGAGTTGTTGGATATAAAGTTTCAATGTGGGAGAATACGTTTGTTCAAAATAACAGGTTTCGATCTCTTGCCATATTTCCTGCTCTTCCATTAGACACGCTCCTTATACCGATCAAAATAAGATTTCGGCCGTTGCCGATTCAATTAAAGACAGGGTGATTTGAACCTGTTGCTGTTTTACACCTATTTCTAAAACCTTTGTTGTTAAAAGATCCAACCGCCTTAAACTGCCTTGGGCATGGCTGATTAAGGACGTGAGTGCGTTCTCATCAAAGATACGAAGACTGCCTTCGGCACTCTTGAGTTTTGCCTCCACGTATTGTCTCGCTTCATCTTGCTGAATACCCGTACAGTGAT
>NZ_BAAGIR010000126.1:0-5716 GCF_054658155.1 Alkalibacterium sp. m-11 | reverse complement strand
TTTCTTCCCATGTCAACGCTCTCCTTTGAACTCATATAGTTGGGTTCATTATACAATAAAGAACCCTATAAAATAGAGAACGAATAAGGGTTTTTTATCCGTGTCTATTCTATAGGGTCCAGTTTAATTTGAGGGACGGGTTTTTTCTTACCTTACATGAGAGAATAATGTAAATATACCAGGCTGTATGAAGCAAAGTAAACGAAACAATCAATTCGATAATGTTGGTAAAAATATAAGTCCGCTCTGTAGCCTGGTTCAGTGTATACAGAAAGCCCGGAGTGGCTATCAGGACAACAAAGAAATTCATGACGAACAAATAGATCATGTCTGTAATAAATTCGCTTAATGAATAATTGAATTTAATATCCATCAGACCGAAGATGATCAGTTCAATAACCATGATCCCTGTTACCATTGTCATGATAAATCTGAAATCAAAATCGAACGCACTGAGTATAATCCCGGCCAGAAATAACGGTAATTCCACAAGCATCTTGTACCGGCGGCGTTTATCCTTTTCTGTCAACTCACTGTATTTTAACAATTCTCTCACCCCTTTCTCATTGTACAGCATTACATTACTAATTTCTACAGGAATACGTGTAAAGTAGCAAATCTTTCTACTTTACACGATTGCCGTTACAAGAGCGTATATACTGTAGTTATTTTATATGCAAATTAAACAGAGGAATCTCCTATTGAACTTTGATCATGATTAAATGACCGATCAAACAAAAAAGGATTGTCCAGTATACAGCTGGACATTCCCTTATTCTCACTACTTATTGTACTTTTTTATAATCAGGCATCTCTTTGCTTTCTTGCTTTCTTATTACTCTGCATGATATTCCAGGACCGCTTGATTGTACCCAGTATGTTGGTGTCAGAATAAACCAGGACATTGGAGCGGTAAAAGGCAAGAGCCACAGCAGAAATCAATGCTGCAAACCCGACTGTTCCTACAATGGACAGCCAGATTCCACTTGTCGCGACAGTCCCTGATGCGATCCTGAACGGCATCACGAAAGGCGTAAACAATGGAATATATGAGAATACGACGGCCAATGTATTTTCAGGAGATGTGAAAGCAAATAATCCGACATAGAACCCGGCAAGAGCGATAAAGACTATCGGGGTGACAGCTTTATTCACGTCTTCCATCTTAGTAGCCAGCGAGCCGAAGAATGCTGCGAGTATGACATATATCAGCACCCCCGCTACAAAGAATATCAGTGTATACCCCAGCAGTTCCTGAAGCATGCCCATAATATCCATCTCACCTATCAGTCCTTGGACAAAATCAGTGTCTCTGAAGTACAGATAGGCTGCAAATCCTACAGCTGCATAAATCGCGATCTGAGTCAGCATCACCATGATGACCCCAACCAGCTTCCCGAAGAAATGATTGGTTGCTGTCGCACTGGACAAGATGATTTCCATAATACGTGTGCCTTTTTCGTTGGCCACTTCTTCAGCTATGATTCCGGAATATGTCATGATGAAAGCCATTATAGCAATACTGACCGCATAAGCGCTCCATTCCTGGATCATTCTATCGGTTGTGTCTTCTTCTGTCAGTGCCCCTTCTTCGATACTGACGACTGTTTCTTCTACTTGAACAGCCTCTGTCAGAGACATGACCTCTTCAGGAGCCAGCTCAAGATCATTCGCTCTAAGCATCGTCTGATAGTTTGTCAGCACTTCAGTAATGATTGGTATCTGATTAGACAGCTCGTTTGCATGGACGATTTCTGCCTGAAGGGTTTGTGCTTCAGTATTGATGACCATATATCCTTCGATATCCTCAGCAGTCAGGGCTGTTTCAGCTTCCTCTTCAGTCGTAATGTCTCCAGCAATCTCAAAATTCCATTCTTCATCTGAAAACAGCTCCTGAAGAGCCGGATCATCTGTTACGACAGCAATCGGTGTTGGCTCAGCGTTTTGAGCTTCCTGTGAAAAGTAGTAGGTCATCCCGGCGATAAAACCAATAATGATCAGCGGAATGAGAACCATGACGATAAACCCGAATGATTTAATATTTTTCTTGTATACTTCTTTAGTAATGACCCAGAATTTATTCATTTCGCTCACCTGCCATTCGTTTAAAAATCTCTTCTAAAGTTGGAGGTTGCTGGCTGAACGTCGGGATATAGCCGTTTCGTGTTGCTGCCTCAAAAATAGCCTTTCCTTCTTCAGCCTGAGTCAGATAGACAATATCGATCCCGTCTCTGTTTTTCTCCACCCGCTGTACACCCGGGAATTCCAGAAGAGCTTCTTTGCTTAGATCAGACTCTAAAAACAGCTTCGTCCGTCCAAACTGTTCGCGAATATCACGAACCGCCCCATTAAGTACCTGTTTTCCATTTTTCAGCATGATCAGGCTGTCACAGAGATCTTCCACATTGTTCATATTATGGCTGGAAAATATGATACGTGCGCCTTTACTCTGAGCTTCTCTTATCCCTTCTTCGAGGAGTTCTGCATTGACCGGATCTAATCCGCTGAACGGTTCATCAAGAATAATCAGTTCCGGTTCATGAATCAGGGTACAAATCAGCTGGACTTTCTGCTGATTCCCTTTTGACAGAGTTTTTACTTTATCTGTCTTTTTCCCTTTTACGTCGAACTTTTTCAACCAGTCATCAATCAGAGGACTGATCTCGCTTTTCTTCTTCCCTCTCAGCTGTGCAAAATAAAGAATCTGATTCTCAATCGATACTTTAGGATACAGCCCTCTTTCTTCTGGAAGATACCCTATTTTATTGAAGATCTTTTTCGACAGACGCTTATTTTCCCAAAGCACTTCACCCTGGTCTGCTGTCAGCAGGTCCAGTATGATTCGGAAGGTCGTCGTTTTTCCTGCACCGTTCTGACCGATCAGACCCATGATGTCTCCGGGACGAATCGTAAAACTGACATCTTCCACAGCGGTCAGATCACCGAACGTCTTACGCAGATTTTTCACCTCTAACATATTGTCTCCTTCTTTCTCTATATTATGTACTCTCATAGAATAATGATTATCTGCAGTATACCGTTTTAGGTGAAAATAAACATCAGACCTCCGGACCATTTTTCACATTTTATTCATCCTTTATTCATGAAAAAAGAGAATACCGAGGCATTCTCTTTTTGTTAATCTTATCCTTCAATTATCTTGATATAAACGTGCCGTGTTCTCGGACCGTCAAACTCGGTAAAGTAGACACTCTGCCAGGTGCCGAAAACGAGCTTGCCATTCTCAATAATCAAGGTCTCACTGGCTCCCACAAGCGAGGATTTAATGTGCCCATCAGAGTTCCCTTCCGCATGAACAAAGTAGTCATGATCAGGAAAGGTATCATCCAGCACGCGTTTCAGATCTGTCCGGACATCCGGATCAGCATTCTCGTTGATCGTGATCCCGCCTGTTGTATGCGGGCAGTAAACCACCATGATGCCGTTCTCGACCTGACTGTCTTCTAGCGCTTCATTCAAATAACGGTCGATCATAACAAATTCCTGCTTATGATGTGTATCAATCGTAATTTGTTTCAAATAGCTCATTGATAACCCTCCATTTGTTTGATTTTTCCGTCGGATAATTATATGGTAATTAGACTTTTTCTATCCATCCTTCAGGAGCCTCTACATCTCCAAACTGGATCCCGACCAGTTCATTATAGAGTCGCTTAGTAACGGGACCGACTTCTGTTTCAGAATAAAACACATGGAAATCATCCTCTACCTGAAGTCCACCAATTGGAGCAATAACTGCAGCCGTTCCACACGCACCAGCTTCTTTGAACTGATCGATATCCCTGATGAATACGTCTCCTTCAAGCGTGTCAAGATTCAATCTGTTTTCAGCAAGCCAAAGTAACGAGTACTTGGTTATGCTGGGCAGTATGGATGGTGACTTGGGTGTGACAAATACATCATCTTTGGTGATTCCGAAAAAGTTGGCTGCTCCGACTTCTTCTATTTTAGTATGTGTTTCCGGATCCAGATAAACCGCATCACTGAAGGAGCGTGACTTGGCTTCTTTTCCAGGAAGGAGGCTGGCCGCGTAGTTCCCGCCGACTTTAGCTGCTCCTGTTCCTTTCGGTGCCGCACGGTCATAGCCGCTTACGACAAAGTTGGACGGTTTCATCCCGCCTTTGAAATAAGATCCGACTGGCATGGCAAATATTGAAAAAATATACTCATCGGCAGATTTTATCCCAATATTGTCGCCTACCCCGATCATGTAAGGACGCAGATATAAAGAGCTGCCCGTCCCATATGGGGGTACCCATTCTTCATTAGCACGGACAACTTTTTTTACCGCCTCCACAAACTTGTCTTCCGGATAAACAGCCATAAGTAGACGTTCACAACTTTTCTTCATTCGAATGGCGTTTTCATACGGCCTGAATAAATTAATGGACCCATCTTCAGTCCTGTAAGCTTTCATACCTTCAAAACACTGCTGACCATAATGCAGGGCAGTGGATCCTTCAGAAATGTGAAGGCGATTGTCAGTCGTCAGTTCCCCTTCATCCCATTCCCCATCTTTGTATCGAGAGATAAAGCGATAGTCTGTCTTAATATATGAGAATCCAAGGTTTTCCCAATCTAAATCTTTTGTCATACATCTTCCCCTTTTCATGTCCCCCTAGTTACCTTTTTATTATACCAAAAAAATGACAAAATTTTAATGTTTCAGTCCATCCCTTTTTCTTCTGACCAGCTCGCTCATGATGAATGAAAATATGCTACACTGATAGTAAATCAACTATAAAGGATGACGCGTATGAAATTAGGATGTATCGGATTCGGAAATATGGCTCAGGCCATTGTAAAAGGACTACTGAAGAAGGAACTGATTCAAAGAGACGATCTGATTGTTTCGACTTATTCTCCGGAATCACTCAAAAAAATCGAAGAAAACTGGCAGATCAGTGTGACTCATGTCAACCAGGATGTGATCGACGCTTCAGATATCATTATACTGGCAGTGAAGCCTCATCAGATGGATAATGTGCTTGGTCCCCTTTCTATACCAGAAAACAAGCTCATCCTGTCCGTAGCTGCAGGATACACGAGTGAACGTCTGAAGCAGTTTTTATCAGAAAGTCAGTATCTTCGCACCATGCCGAACCTTAACGCACAAGTAGAAGAGTCCATGACAGCCATTGTCGAAAACCCCAGTGTTTCAGAAGAGAATATAAAGATCACTCAAGATATTTTCAACGTGGTAGGAGAAACAGTTATCATTCCTGAAAAACAGCTGAACATTTTTATCGGACTGGCCGGAAGTTCTCCTGCGCTGGTTTTCCTGTTCATTGATACGCTGGCTAGAAGTGCTGTTAAACATGGCATGAAAAAAGATACGGCTGTAAAGATTGCTGCTCAAGCTGTGTTGGGAAGTGGTAAAACCGTCTTACATGCCACCGACTCTCCTCAGACACTAATCGATAAGGTATCCTCACCCGGAGGCATCACTGTTGAAGCGATCCTGCACCTATTGCAAAGTGACTTTTCCGATTCAGTCATTGGCGCTTTCGACAAAATGATCGAGAAAGATCAGGCCATGTCCGAAAAACAGTAATAAATGGTCTCTTTTTGAACTACTCCACCTTAAATCCTAAGGGATTTTGAA
Source organism: Alkalibacterium sp. m-11 (assembly GCF_054658155.1). Lineage (NCBI taxonomy): Bacteria > Bacillati > Bacillota > Bacilli > Lactobacillales > Carnobacteriaceae > Alkalibacterium > Alkalibacterium sp. m-11. Next base: position 90 of record NZ_BAAGIR010000126.1, on the reverse strand, counting down.
GATGGAGATTCCTAAGAACTCCCACCTATTGGTCGGATATTGATTAGGCTAACTCTGTAGTCCCTACAGTTCTGGAAGTTAAAATACGCA
>NZ_BAAGIR010000125.1:0-5834 GCF_054658155.1 Alkalibacterium sp. m-11 | reverse complement strand
AAATCAATGAGGCAGGGACTGCCTTTTGAGCCTACCCCTATCCGATTCCTCTGTCTGTATGAAGTCTGTGCAGATAAGAATGGAGTTCGTAGGAAGCCCCCACTTCAAAATCCAAAGGATTTAAGTGTGGGTAGTTCACACGTCGAAAAGCAGTAGAATAAGTTGGATCATCCAAGCTTATTCGTTATGCCTTTTAGACTGGAATGAGATCGCATTATGATTCGGCACAAATTCTGGACTTCTGTACGTCGCTTTATCAAGTCTTTTATTTACATGTGTCTAAGCGCCTCTCATTCTGTCTGAAAACCAGAGTGGGAGGTTTTTTGCATGCGTCATTGATTGATAACAAGGCAGATTTAAAATCAGAAAAGCTTCACGTGCCGTTCAGCCTCGAAAAGAAAATAGGAAATTCGCCCCGAATTGCTGTGACTCTAGCATTTTAATGCGTAGAGACAGAGTATGCGGCAGAAGAGCATGATGCGCAATGGGTGAATTTATCTTTTTCTCGAGAGGCTGGCACGTTAAGCTAGACAATAACTTAAATTTATACTTTCCTACACAAATAAAAGGAATGGATTATATGCCAATCGTATAATTAAATCATTTAAGTAAAAGCTATGGTGACCGACTGTTGTTCGACATCGCTCACCTTCAAATCGAATCACACGACCGTATCGGGCTTGTCGGAGCAAACGGGAGTGGTAAATCCACTCTGTTTCGTCTTATCAAAGGTCTGGAAGAAGCAGATTCCGGGACTATAGAGCGACACGGCTCAATCGAACTCCTGCCCCAATTAAAAGAAACAGACACTGTGAAAAGCGGAGGAGAAACGACTGCTGACTACATTATTCAAGCCTTGAATAAACAGCCTAAACTGTTACTTGCGGATGAACCCACGACTCACCTGGATATTTCCCATATCGAATGGGTGGAGAAGTCCTTCCGTCGTTTTACCGGAGCCTTTCTTGTGGTTTCCCATGACCGGGCATTTCTGGATAAGGTCTGTACATCAATATGGGAACTGGAAGATCAGAAACTGACCGTCTATAAAGGAAATTATTCGGATTATAAAGAAGCCAAAGCAAGAGAATTAAAGAATCAGCAGACAGAATACGAGAAATACATCAGCAAGCGCAATCAGCTGATCGAAGCCAGAGATAATAAAGTTAAACAGGCTGTGAACGCAACAAAAAGCAAAAAGAAAGTCGGAGATGCCGAATATAATCTGAAAGGGTCTGCCCCTTATTTTCAGAAAAAGTCGAAAAAACTGCATCAAGTCCAAAAATCTATGGACACACGTATCGATAAGCTCGAAAAAGTTGAAAAACCGAAGGAACAAGCGGCCATCCGCATCGAAGTTCCTGACATGGACAAATTAAATCGTCGATTTATTATCCGAATGACAGACTGCGTCGGTAAAGTTCCTGGTAAAACACTCTGGAATAAAGCGACCTTATCCATTAAAGGCGGAGACAAAGTCGCTCTCGTCGGTCCTAACGGCAGCGGGAAAACCACGTTAATCAACATGCTGCTGAATGGAGACAGCTCGATCCAGCGCTCACCTTCTCTGAAAATCGGTTATTTTTCTCAGAACTTGAGCACTCTGGATACTTCCCTATCCATACTGGATAATGTCAAACAAGATGCCGTCCAGTCAGAAACACTGATTCGAATCATACTGGCCCAGCTTCTCTTTAAAGGAGACGACGTATACAAACCCATCTCCGTCCTGAGCGGCGGCGAACGCGTAAAGGTTTCTCTGGCCAAACTAATTGCTGGTAATTACAATACGCTCGTACTCGATGAGCCGACAAATTTTCTGGATATCCAGGCAGTCGAGGCACTGGAAAGTCTGCTTCAGGACTATGAGGGCAGTGTTCTATTTGTCTCTCATGACCGGTCATTCATCAATGCAGTCGCTTCAAAAGTCTGGGTCATTGAAGACCAGCAGATTCATGCCTTCGATGGCAACTTGAATCAATGGGAAGAATCAAAAGAGCAGAAGGAACAGGTAAGTACAGATGAAGAAGAATTGTTACGCATTGAAAATCGAATTGCGGAAGTTCTTGGAGCCTTGTCTTTAGAGTATTCAGAGGAAAAAGATGAGGAATTTAATGAACTGATCCGGCGGAAGAGAGAACTGCAGAATTAATAAAAATTGTAAGAGATTAGGATTACTATTATGCCTATTAAGAAGTAGTTTTCTGAATAAGTGTAGAAACTCCTAGCAGTCAATTTTTCAGAGTAGAGAAATCTACTCTGTTTTTTTCGTGTAGTTTTAAGGTTCCATTAGATAAGTGAGGGGCTCTTTTATATAAACCATTTAATTCACTTTTATAGACTTACAATTTCTACAAGCTTGCTTTATATTAGTAACATGAAGCAGTAAAACAGATTTTTTTGATGGTCATTTTTAAGTCAATTACAGAAAGGAGACATGCAGTAATGACAAAAATTCTATTTTTATTCCTTATTCTTTTTCTAAGTAGCGCATGCACTAGAGACACTACCGGAGATTTTGAAAATCCAGATTTTATAGACATTACTCATGAGACCAGCTTTAGTCTGCAAACCACTGAAGAAATTCCTTACGAAATAATCAATCAGTCTGAAGACACTATTTATTTTCACCATTTGGAGTATTTCATTGAAAAAAATGTAGATGGTGAGTGGGTCGATTTGGATTTGATCACAATCCCATCCCCGGACCTTGCTGGACCAACACCTTTGGAACCAGGACAAACTGTTGGGTATTCAGCACGTCTTGCTAGAGGATCCGACCATACGTATGAAGCAGGAGAATACCGTCTTCGTTATGAGGGATGGTTTGGTAGTGAGGTAGAACAGTCTGATTCTTTTGCGTTTGTTATAGAATTTGCTTTAGAGGAGTAACACTTTTATAGAAAGAAGTGTGCACTATTAATGATGCACATACAAGGAACAATACTATAATTTGAATTTAGAGTAGTACAAGAAGTAAGATGAGATGAGCCCAGAATGATAAGTTTGAGTAAAAAAGAACTTTGACACATTAGTAAGTCAAAGCTCTTTATGATATTTTCCAATATAACAAAAACCTAAAATTGCGAATATTAGTGAAATAATTAATGGTATTATTCCAATATCAAGTAATGCGTTATAAAACAGATTGTACTCTGATCGCCAAGAGAGGTGACTGTTTACATAATTTTGGGAGTATATAGCTGCTGAAATTAACGTTGCACCAAACACTACTGAGCTTATTGATAGCAACTTTATTCCTAATTTTACTTCGTTCATATTTTACCTCCAACTATCAGGAATTAGCTTTTTTTATGTCTTCAAATGGGTAGCTTTTTTAAGATTCACCGTGCAAATTTATATAATTTACGTCTTATGACTAATCTTTCAGAATAAAAGTATACCCAGCACTGATCCTAGAATCATTAAATTAATTGATTTCCTTATCTCTTTTTTGGAAAAATCGCTAGCAAGCGTTCTAATAACACAAGTTGCGAAAGTGAATCCAATAAAAACCAGAGAATTATGCGTATAGTATGTACTTAGTACAGCATATATTACAATAATAAAGTAATGAACTATTTCAGCATTTTTTTTATTCAGGTACATAATCAAGCTCCTAATATTAACAAATATAAAAAGCTATTATTGTTAATTTATTTTTACAGAATGATACCACATTAATGAAATCTATTCCATATAATATTGTAAAAAAGATTAGTCACACTATGAACTGATACGTGTCAAGTAGACAGTATTAAAAATAAAAAATACTTTTTTGACTTATGCCTAGCGCATAAGTCTTTTTTCTTCCTATGGAAGAAATCTAGCTGGCTATTTCATATTGATCACGAAACATTAACGGTGTTAGACCGTTGAACTTCAAAGTCACTCTTCGCTTATTGTAGTAATCGATAAAACGATTCAATCCTGATTCTAATTGAAAAATTGTATTAAATTTCTTGCGGTAATAATATTCTGATTTAAGCAATCCAAAAAAGCGTTCGATAGGCTGGTTATCTAAACAATAACCAGCTCGAGACATGCTTTGCACAAACCCGTATTCTTCCATCAGTCCGTGATACATATAAGAAGTATATTGAGATCCTCTATCACTGTGAATCAATGGCTTAGCTTGAGGATTGGCTGCGAAAGCTTCTCGGATGGTTTCTTCCACTAACTGATTATTATTTCGATTAGAGTACCGGTAACTCACAATGGATAGATCATATAAATCGATTACTGCGCTCAAATAAAGTTTATTTCCAACATGATCTTTCATTTCTGTAATATCTGTACACCACTTTTGATTAGGCGCTTCAGAGACAAAGTCTCTATTTAAAAGATTTTCAGCCACATGGTCTGGGTTAACAGAAGGATAAACTTTTCTTTTCTTACGTATAACAGACTGAATACCTAAAGATCTTGTGATACGAAGAATAGTCTTATCATCGTGATTGAAACCCATATTTTTCAATACGAGATTGATTCTTCTGTAACCATAAGATTTATCGAGCTCGGGGTCGTGATAAATAACCCATATGAGCTTTTGTAAGAACTGATCTTTCTTTTCCTTGTCTGGAATTACACGGTTTAGCCACTTATAATAGGCGGATCGAGCGACGCCCAAAATTTTACATAAACCCCTAATAGAATAGCCCTTTTCATAATTCAGAGATTGTATGGCTTTATATTCTGCTAAATGACGGACTAACGATAATCCTCTAATGTTTGCTCGATCTCGTTCAACTTTTTTAAAAGATCATTTTCCATTTGTAACTGACGATTGCTATGCTGTTCTGCTTTCAAAGCTGCTTCTAAACGCTCAACCTCTGATAGTTCTCCAACTGACTTCTTCTTTTGACCTCTACGATCTTCTAACCCTTCTTTACCATCTAGTTCATACTTTCGAACCCCTCCATAAACCTGTTGATAAGAAACCTTGAAGGTTTCGGCAGTATGTTGGTAGTCTTTGTGGTTTTCTAGCGCAAATTCAACGATGGTCAATCGTTCCTCAAAAGTTGTTTTTCTTCCTTTATTCACAGGATAACTTCCTTTACTAGTAGTTTTTATACCACTAGTATACTCTTTGATCCATACTGATAAAAGGCCGTGGGATTGAGGATGAATATGATATTTATCCAATACTTCTTGTTGCGAGCGTCCACCTAATACCTCCATGATTAATTTTTTCTTGAATTCATCTGTATAAACTGTTCGTGTTTTTCTTTTTTTAAGACCGTCAATACCATACTGCCTATAGGCAGAAGCCCATCTACCAATCATTTTATGAGTACATCCAAACCTTCTAGCTAAGGCACTTTGAGATTCTTCTCCATTCATATAACATAAAACGATTGTAAGCGATGAATAGCTGAGTACCTACAAATAAAAATCGGACACCACTATAATGAGAAGTGTCCGAAGCGTATAATATGCTGAATGTCTAGCGACATTCCATCTGCACCTTTGGATTCCATGGCAAATAAGCCTCCAAAGGTGTATGTTGTCGATTTGGAAGGTAAGTTAAGAGGTAGTCCAGATATTTTCGTGGATGTAATCCGTTGGATTTGGCTGTCTCAACGAGACTCAAAATAGTCGCAACGGCATGAGCACCTTCAAAAGATTTCGAGAATAGCCAGTTCTTTCTGCCCATAACGAGTGACTTGATGCCACGTTCGGCTAGATTGTTGGACAGCACGAGACGGCCGTCCTTCAGAACGTTCATCATCCGCTCTTTCTGATTCAGCGCATAGTTGATCGCTGTGCCAAGTTTGCCATACGCAGTTAGAGATTCACACCAGTCAAAAAAGGCTTCAAGCTTCGGCTTCACT